>CAIZKE010000209.1 GCA_903933475.1 uncultured Alphaproteobacteria bacterium
ACCGACGGCGCCACGGCGGCGGCGCTCTCGGCAGCCCTCGGACGGGAGGGTCTTTCCCACGAGGCCCATGACCTCCGGGGACGTGAGGCGCTGATCGATACGCTCGTGAAGCAGCAGGGATTCTCCTCCCGTGCAGGGTTCGAGTTTGCGCGGAGCGTCACTCCGGCCCTGTCCACCGACGATGTCCGATACCTGGACCGCTACGGAGTCCGCGACGCCGGCGCCTTCAACGCCGGCCTGTCCCGGATGAAGGCCACCGGCTACTCCAGCCAGAGGACGACAAGCGCCCTCCTGGCCTTCCTCGACGATGAGAAGATCGGGGCCACCTCCGGCAAGTCAGCCGTCGCCGTCCAGCAGGCCCGGGCCGAACGCGCCCGCGCCGAGGCCGCCACCGCCCGGCGTGCTGAACTGGCCGAGTTCCCGTATGTCGCCTTCATCAGCTGCGGCATGGGTGGCGGCCATATTGTGACCGCCGCCTGCTTCGGGGACACTGACCTTGAGGTTCGGAACGGCTCCACCTACGGCCTTTACAAGATCTACTCGCTGGACCAGGCGGGGGTTGAGACCGGCCGGGGCCTGATGATCAAGCTGAGGCGCAGCTTCTCGATCCGGGCCCAGAACTCTGATGACACCCTGGTACTGGGCGTCGAGGTCCAGGACGCCGCCACCCGAAAGGTCCTGTTCCAGCAGCAGGCCGGGCAGTTCCGGACCGTCCGGGTGGCGCGCTAGTCATGTTCTGATAAGTCGGACCCAGTTATCGGATCGAGACAGGATCCGACGTCATGGACTTAGCGCCTTTGCCTAGCCCTCGCCATGCAGCCGGGATAGCGCGGGTGGCCGATCGTCGGGGGTATGTCGTCGACATTCTAGAAAAGCGCAGAGTGTTCGGTGAGGTCCCAGGCGTCCATGTCGATCATGGTGTGTCGCCTCCACCCCGGGATAGCAGGGTTCGCTGGGATGGACGCCGCCTCTGGAGGGGCCTGCGCCCTTGATTTCCCCGCCGGAATCCGGCGCCTGAGGGCATGGGCGGGTCGGGCGCAGCTTCCGTGATCGTGGTCGGGGCCGGGGTGTTTGGCCTTGCGACGGGGCTTGTCCTGGCCGAGGCGGGGGTGAAGGTCCGGCTTGTGGCCGCGACCGCCCCGGATGTCACGGCCTCAGGCGTCGCGGCGGGGATGCTGGCGCCAGCCTTCGAGATGGCCCTCGACCCCCCGGCACCCGATGCCCTCGACCTGCTTCTCGCGAGCCGCGACCTGTGGCCGGACCTGGCCGGACGCCTGGGCGTTTCGCTCGACCGGACCGGCGCGGCTGCAATCGGCCCCGAGGCCTGGCTGGACGGGCTGGAGGCGCGCCTCGCCGCCCTCGGGCTGGAGGGCCGGCCCGCCGGGCGGGCGGAGATGGAGGCAATGTCGTCGGGTCTGGGGTCCCGGTTCCCCCGCGCCCTCGTCACGCCACAGGACTGGCGGATCGAACCACAGGCCGCCCTGCAGGCGATGGCCAGGCGGCTTCAGGACCTGGGCGGGACCCTTGAGACCGG
>CAIZKE010000210.1 GCA_903933475.1 uncultured Alphaproteobacteria bacterium
CCGTCGTTTCCGCGGAGGGTGTCGTTTCCCATGTTGCCATGCATGTCGTCGAAGCCCGAACCCCCGGAGAGGGAGTCCTCTCCCGCCTCGCCGCGCAGGTAGGTCTGTCCGGAAGTTGCGGTAACTGTGTCGGCTCCATCTCCGCCAAAAACGGTGTCGTTACCGCCAATCCCGCTCAGCAAATTTGCGGTCTGATTTCCTGTCAATACGTCAGCGAAGGCCGACCCCCGAATGCCCTCAATCGATACGAGAGTGTCCGTCCCGGCACCTACCGTACTCTGCGCGCCTGTCAGTCCGAGATTTACCGAGACACCCACACTGGCCGTCGCATAGTCGGCGATGTCGAACCCTGCCCCTCCGTCGAGATAGTCATTGCCGAAACCACCTTGCACGATGTCGTCCCCGCCCAGGCCAAACGCCTTTTCGTTGCCCTCCCGAAGACTGATGACATCGCTGGCTGCCGTACCCAGAACATGAGCGTTTTTGGCAAACCCGTTGAGGCCCAGTTCACGACCGACCGCCAGATAGTGCGCCAGACCGCTTGCGAACTGCCCTGACTGCACGGCGCTCGCAACACTGGCATAAGTGGAAAGGTAGTAGGCCTCATTGAAACCTGCCGCACCCATACTGGCAGGGTTCGTTCCGCCCGGGCCGGTGGAAAATGCCTGATTGGGTGTGACGTTGAAGAAATGCTGGTCGACGGTGCCATCGAGTCGCTGAACGTTCTCGAACGTGACGAAAGACAAGGCACCGTCTGGGCGGACATAGGGAAAGAAGGTGTGTCCTGTGCCCTGAAAGCTGCCCCGACTCACACCTTGACCGAGCAGAAGGGAGTTGGCGGTGGCCGTCAGGCCGTCGAACTGACTCCACATCACCGAGACGAATTTGCCGTCGCCCGTGTTTATGAAAACCTCGTTTGACTGGCTGTTGGGCCGTACCTGTCCGTTGACGTAATCCGGTTCTGAGGTCGAAACCAGATCGAGGAAGCCGTCTCCATTGACGTCGATCAGGATAGAGTCATGCCCTGGATCCTGTTTTCCCAAATACGCATTGAAGAAAACGCTGTCCGTTACGTCTGTGAACCGAAGCCCACCATCATTGCGCAGAACTTGCGTAACCGAGTAATCCTGTCCACCATCAGAATTTCCAGGGTTCCACAAGAGTGAATTTATCAATACATCAACCAAACCATCGTTATTGTAGTCAAAAATCAGGACCTGAAGGGCGTGAGATTTGTCTGGCTCAAAAGCTGAGGTTGCCCCCGAATATGTAGAGTTTCGATCAAAGTATGGTCTCGGTAAGGAAGTTAGCGTCCCAAACGCGCTGTTGGATTCAAACTGGATGTTCGAGATCAGATAGCTCTCGGCATTCGTGTAATTTGCGCGCGTTTTCAGGTCAACGACCACGATCTCACTACGGCCATCATTGTCGAAGTCAGCGAAAGCGCTGGCAGATCCTCCAGTCCAGTTCGCAAAAGTGTAGGCGTCTGATCGAGTCAAGTCTGCATTCGGCCGATCAAATGCGATCGGGAACGACTGGAAACCGCCCTGACCATCGCCTAAATTCAAAATCAATACAGCGCGTTCTGAGTTTGTTTGAAACCAGGTCGTACCATAACTATTTCCGGTCGTCCAAATCTCGGGCATTGGGCCTGAAGAATGATAGGCCGAAGCAACGACATCCATGATGCCGTCGCCATTGAAGTCGCCGTTATAGCCTTCGTGACTTGTCGTCAGGAATGACGTCGTCCGGTTGGAGAAGCCCGAAGCTGTCCAACTAAACAGCGTTGACGGGACGGGCGTGAACGGAGATTCATTGTGGCCGGCAATGAATAGATCGTTCTTGCCGTCACCGTTGAAGTCTGCGATCCGGATCAACGCCGTGCCCTGTGACGCCGCAACACCGAGAAGACTGGCTGCCGATATCTGTGTTGCCCCTGCCGCCGAGGTTGAAATCATCGTGATTGGCACATTCGGCGGAGTACCGGGTGTGGAACCAAACCCAGAACGGTACGACCAGCCGCTGATGACAATTTCGGGCCATCCGTCGCCGGTCAGATCGCCGAAGCTGCTGTAGAGAATGTGGGCGATCTGCCGGCCGGTCGCCGCATCTATGCCAGGGGTGTTGGCGCTTCCGATATACGACACGGTGAACTTGGAAGCATCCCAAGCCGCCGTCGTCGGGATGGGGTTGAGCGTAGCGGGTATAGGCCCGGGCATGCATCGGCTTTCTATTTTCTACAAAGCTTGTGTTTGACGACCCGCAATCCCCGCAAGGGGGATGGCCACGCAATCGATTTATCCTTTCCCAGATCGCCGCTCTGGTCATGATCCGTTTGGACTAAGTCCAGCCGAACTGGAGCGGGGGCTTGCCGCCGGAGCTTCGGGCAGGTCCGACAGGGCCTGAAGCACGGCAGGCCACTCACGGAGCGGCAGGAAGTGGCCGACGCCCGGGAACAGGACGACGTCGTCCACCCTATCCCCGGCAAACTTGAGGAGCTGATGCAGGGGGGCGAACTGGTCCTCTTTCCCATGCCAGACGAGCAGCCGCGCCCGGAGCCCCTCGAGGGTCATGTTCTGGCTCCGCCGGAGCGAACGCATCTCGTCGACCACGCCCCTGCTCGTCACGGCGAGAGCCTCGCGGATGTAGGCTTCGACGTAGGCGACGCCCTCTGGATGGCCTTCCAGGTAGGCCAAGTCTCCGGGAGATCCCTGGGCGGACCGGCGCATGAAGGTCAGCACCAATGGCTTCGACAGACGGAGCCTCAGAAGAGAGAACAGAGTCTCCATGACCCAGGGGTGGGCTTCAATCCGGGCCCGCATGAGGTTCACGAGATCCCTGGCGCCGGACTGTGAGCCCGCGACGGGGGGGCGCCCCGAAATGAAGACCAGATGTCCCACCCGGTCGCCCAGTTGAATGGCCGTATGGAGGCCCGCGGTCGCCCCGGAGACCATGGTAAAGATATCGAGCCGGCCGACGCCGAGATGGTCGCAGAGGGTCTCGATGTCGGCAGCGACCCGCGTGAAGGTGAATTCAGGCAATGGGTCGGACTGGCCGAAACCCGGCCTGTCGACGCAGATCACGCGAAGACCCATCCGCGCCGCCAACCCTTGCATACCGACTGGCAGGAGAGAGGAACCGAGCCCTTCGTGGAAGGCGAGGAAGGGCCGGCCAGTCCGTCTTCCGTATTCCCGGTAGGCGAGGCGGCGACCATCCGGCAGGCGGAGATGCTGGATGGGGGGCACCTCGAGAACCCGGTCAGGCTTCGGCAGGCCCTGCGCCAGGACGCCCGCCACCTGCGACAGGTCCGCGAAGAGGCGGATGAGGTCGCTCTGGCGGCGCACGCCCACCTTGTCGAAGATGGACCTCAGCTGGTTGCGGACGGTTGCGAGGCTCACCCCAAGCCCTTCAGCGGCCTCACTCAGGCTGAGGCCCTCCCCCAGCTTCCGCGCCAGGCGCACCTCCGCGGGCGTGAGGCTGAAACGGGCGCGCAGGTGCTGCCACATCTCCGCGGCGGCGGCCGCCGGAGCGAAGATGAGGAGACTGGCGCGCTCCAGGTCCGGTCGGTGTTCAAGCCCCGGAAGAGCCGCCGCGGACGCGGCGGGGGCGAGGTAGGCGAAACGGGGCACCTGGCCTGACGGTCCCTGGAGCCTGAGGATCTGCGGCGAGGATGCGCCTAACCGGAAGGCCTCCAGGGCCTCCTCCAGCACCAGTTGATCCGCCGGTTCATCGAGCCTCAGCCAGCCTCCGACGCGGATGTCGCCCATGCCCCCGGAGAGGTGGGCGAAACCCGCCCCTCCCATGGAGAGGACCCGCCCTTCCGACCCCAGCAGGAGCCAGGGCGCAGCCGATTCCGGTCCCCCGGACTCCCGGCCGGCGGACAGTCGGGCGACATCCTGACTGTGGGAGAGGCCAGCTGCGACCGCCGGAGGCACATCGTCCAGAGGTTCTGTGGCCTCAAGCACGGAAAGAAGAGGCTCCCAGTCCTGGGGATCAGCGGCTAGCCTGAACATGGCGGAGACAATCAGGGCGACGTCTCGCCCGGCGGACTCTCGTGACGACATACGGAATCCGACCCACTGGAACGCGTCTACTGGGAGGTCAGCCTATCTCTAGCGTCCCGACGATGGAAGCGCGCTGGGACAGTTCGATCCAGTTGCCGTCGGGGTCCCGGACCATGGAGATGCGCGCCGTCGTCCCCAGGGTGGTCGGGGGCATGGCCTCGCGGCCGCCGGCGGCCAGGACCCGGGCATGGTCGGCGTCGACCCGAAAGACCTGGAAGGTGATGTAGCGCCAGCCCGTACCCGGCATGGTGGCGTCGCAGGGGGCGTCGGCGGCTTCCTCCAGGATGAGCAGGGTCTCGCCGGCCCGGAAGGCCGCGCCGCCCTCCCAGGCTTCCTCGGCCAGGCCCAGGGCACCGGCGTAGAAGGCCCGGTGGGCCTCAAGGCTGCGCACCGCGAGGCGGATCCCGGCCTGGGTGATACCTCGCCAGCCGGGCGGGACCAGGGTCACGCGGTTGCCGTCCGGATCGGCCAGGGGGCGCGGCCCGGCCAGACCCTCCCGGGCCAGGTAGAGCTCGCGGTAGCCGGTCGGCGCCCCGGCCGGGACCGGCTCGGTATAGGCGTTGATCTTCAGGACCGACCCATTGGCGTCGTGGCGATGCTGGTTCTGGCCCCGCCGGATGGGCAGGACGTGGTCGAAGGGAACCCCCGCCTCGCCCTGCCAGAAGGCCAGTACGGCCTCGAGGGCGTTGGTGGACATGCCGATGTCCACGCGCGGCTTGGCCAGTTCCATGGTCGCCTCCCTTTTCGCGCCTCGGCCTCCGGGCTTGCCCGCGATCTGTCCGCGTGACAAGTCAGAAGCCCAGGGAGACGACAACCAGGAGCCAGGCCCATGAAGGCAGCGGTCTATTACGAGAACGGCGGACCCGAGGTCCTGCGCTACGAGGACGTTCCCGATCCGACCTGCCATCCCAAGGGCGTGATCCTCCGGGTCGAGGCCATCGCCATCGAGGGCGGCGACACCCTGAACCGCTTCGGCGGACCCCTGGTCACCAAGCCCCACATCGTCGGCTACCAGGCCGCCGGCGAGATCATCGAGGTGGGGGCTGAGGTCACCCACCTGAAGGTCGGCCAGAAGGTCGCCACGGTGAACAACTTCGGCAGCCACGCCGCCCTGCGTAGCGTTCCGGCCCGCAACTGCTGGCCCGTTCCCGAGGGCTACGACATCGCCAAGGCCTCGGCCATCCCGGTGACCTTCGGCACCGCCCACGACTGCCTGTTCGAGTACGGGCGGATGAAGGCGGGCGAAATCGTCCTGGTCCAGGCTGGCGCCTCGGGCGTCGGCGTCGCCGCCATCCAGCTGGCCCGCCGGGCCGGCGCGAAGATGATACTGGCCACCGCCAGCTCCGACGCGCGCCTTGAGCGCCTGAAGCCCCTGGGGATGGACGCCGGAATCAACTACCGGGAGTACGAGGTGCCCCGGGAGGTCCGTCGCCTGACCGACAACCACGGCGCTGA
>CAIZKE010000211.1 GCA_903933475.1 uncultured Alphaproteobacteria bacterium
AGGCCGCCCACTTCTCGAGTGTCTCATTTATCGGAACCGATATTGCGACCGCGGGTGGATGAACCCGCGCCAAAGTCTTATGCAATGCCCTGCACCATTTGTCAGTGACCGGTGCGGTGGTCACCAGCTCGAATAGAGCCTTTTGGATGTCCCAAAACCCCCAATCCGGGCCGTGTTCATCGTCCTCGTCCGCGACGATCCGAGGATTATCAGCCGCTAGCGCAACCAGCCGACACCAGCGCTCGTCCGTCAGCTTCGCGAATGGTCCGGTCTTCCGATAGAGGTCGGCCAGAGCGTCGTCCCCGACGGCAGGATTGCGAAGAAGGACCGCCATTTCGTCCAAGTCACCATTCGTCAGGATGCGCGCCTTGGTGCCGTCCGGGACAAGTTCATTGAGCAGTCCGTGGGACCGGAATGGATCCAAATGCCTGTTGGCGTAACAGGCCACCCGCAAACCGCTCCTGCGCAAGGCATCGCGCGGGCTCGATGCCGTTGCCAAGCCCTCTGCAAGAAGCGGAGCGACGACCTCCTTTGAGGTGCCGAATTGTGCTAACGCAAGGTCGATAAGAGGTTCGCTACGTTGTGCCAACGCCAACTCGCGTTCCTTGTCGCCGCCCAACAGCGACAAGCGACTCCGAGTTTCTGCGTACCTACGCAAATCCTCGAAGACCGCCTCGGGCGATGACGCCAACAGTCGGGCAGTTCGTACGCCCTTGGGCTCCGCCTCATCTGGCACCCTGCACTCCCCTTGATGTGGCCAAGCTCGCAACAAGAAGGGAGGCGAGATGAACGCCGGCGTCTACCTTTGAATTCAATTTTGTGGACTGAACATCGCGCGTGATTGACGGCATTGGCTCCCCCACGGCTACGCATAGTCTATCCCCGTCCCCGACATAGACAACCGGACCGGAGAAGACCTGGCCAGCCCTGACTTCGGCGGGCATCGGTCCGCGTTCGGGGATCAGGTCGCAGGGATCGGCCAGGGCCGTGCAAGGCAGGATCCAGGCCGCCAGGATCATGCCGCATAGTCCTTGCCAATGAACCCGCCGCCGGGAGACTGTTCCATTCGACCGGGGGCCGCCCAAAGTCAAAGCTCACGAGGAGGCAGAGACTGTGCGCACGATAACGCTTTCCACCATTGTTGCCGCTTGCATCCTAGGCCTGAGCGCCTGCGCGACACCGTATCAGACACCGTATCAGGAGATGGAATTTGGCATTTTCGAAGGTGTTGGTGTAGATCAGGTAACAGGAAATGAATTTGTAATTCACGCTCAAGTCAATCGCTACACGGACCCATCTGTGGCTGGGCAGTATGCCCTGAGAAAGGCCGCCGAAGTTACTATTGCCAATGGCGATGACCTATTTCTCGCCGACTCGATGGGGGGTTGGGACAAGGACTGCGGGCCTATCACCAACCCTCTGTGCGACGGTGTGGGGGATCCGATCTTCCTTCCTACCCTAAACGTATGGGGAATGCTTTTCATGGTGCAGACTTTGAAGGGGCCGAAGCCCGCCGACGCGCCGCCGAACCTCTACGATGCAAGGGAGGTTCTCCGCTATTTAGTCCCGCCGCCGGCGAAGGACGATTGATCAGCGGTCTCCCGAAAGGCCGGCGAGCTGGCGGCGGAGGCTTTGAACGCTCCCCGCACAGAAGCCATGTCGGCGAGCATTGCGGTTCCCAGCCGGAGGCCCCTGAGCGACTTAACAAGATGCCAATAGACTTAAACTGGCTGAGGTACCCTAGTGACTACGCGTTGAGCTAGACAGCCGGTACCTTCCCAACGGCGCTGCCTTCGAAACCTTTTGGGGGCTCCATATGTCACATCTGAAAGCGCTTGTGATTGCGTCTGTCTTGGCTGCCGCTGGGGCGACTGCCGACCAGGCCGCCTGCACAGGGAGCGGCTCGTTCTCCTCCTGCACCGGCTCCCAAGGCAATTCCTACGCGGTGAGCCAGTTTGGAAATACGACGACGGTGAATGGCTACAACTCCCAGAGGGGAAGCACCTGGAGCCAGAACTCGCAGCGTGCAGGCAACAGCACCTTTACGACCGGCCAGACGAATGGTCGCACCTGTGGCCAGACCCAGACCACCTACGGAAGTGGAAATCGCTCTGTCTATGGGACCAACTCGCAAGGCAAGCCCTATATCTACACTTGCACTGGTTATGGATGCGTGGGGTCCACGCCAGATCGCCCTAGGTGAATAGGATTACTCTCATTAGTAATGAACTCAGGATAGCGAGATAGGGTCACGCGGATGAAGCGAGCGGTTGTACACATTGGGGGGTTGGCATTTATTTTGATAATACCGATCTCTGCAAATGCAGCGAACTGGGAATTTTATGCGGAGTCTGGATCAATCAGTAATAGTGAATATAGCAGATACCTAATTGACACAGAGTCGATCAGATCAATTGGAAATAGTAGATTTTCGATATGGGTGAAAGTGGATTACTCAAAAAATAAAAATATGACGGCAAATTATCAGATTGGAAAATTGGAAATTGATTGCAAATCAATAAAATATAGGACTCTCCATCTTAGAAGTTATCCTGTTTCCGGGGAACCATTATATTCGCAATCATGGAGCGATTATGAGTCTGAATGGAAGGATGCAATTCCTGAATCAATAGGCGAGACGATGGTCAAAAGAGTGTGTGGTCAATAGATACCTTTAAGCAGCTTATTGATGTCCTTTTTTCGTTCAGACGGCTTCCTTTCCCCTATAGCGGCCCACCACCACCACCCATCCCCCTAGTAAACTAGGGGGGGTGGTTGACATCGAGGGGGTCACAGGTTCGATCCCTGTCACGTCCACCATTTTTCCATGAAAATCCGCACCCGTGTCGGCCTGGCGTCCCAGGCTGGCGAGCGCCTGTGCGCCGCATCGCGACTGAGGTTGCTCTAGTTTTTCGAGCGATAGGTATGATAACTTTCTATAGCATCCATGATTATAACAATTATACAGGAATATCAGATTGAATTATATCATAATACAGAGGTCTATTCAGGTTATTCTGTATAATAATAACGAGAGATAACCGAGACAAACCACTCCTTCACAAAACTTCGAGATCATGCGAGCGTCCTTTCAAACACACCCTTGAATGCGTCGGGAAGAGGGTCGGGGGGGAGTTCATGGCGGGGATCGAGGTTCAGGACTGGCCAGCCCTAATGGATTCGGTCACCCCGGAATCCCTGGGGGAATGGGCCTTCGGATCCCAGGCCTGGATCGAGGCGGGGCGTGAGGTCCTGCAGCAGCTGGTCGTCGAAGCTGGCCCTGTCCTCGCCTCGGCGCCCCGGATCGTCCTCTGTGAGGTGGGTCACAATCCGCCGGCCCACCTGCATCCCGAAGGTCCCTTCGCCTGGTGGGCGGAAATCGAGGGCGGTCAGGTCCGGGTCGGTGCGGGCGTCCGTGCCGAGGCCGACTGCACGTTCCGGGTCGAGGCGGATCACTCGGTGCTCAGCAATCTCGCCCGGCTCCTGTACCGGGACTCCGATCCCGTTCGCCTTACGGAGGCCCGGGACCGCCTGCGCCGGCTGACCCGGTGGAAGGTCTCGGGCGCCCTGCCCGACCACCCTGGGCTGTCGGCTGTCCTCCGCCGGTTCCATGACGCCATGGCGCCCCTGACACTGCCCCGGCTGACCTTCATGACACCGGAATGGGTGGGCCTGGCCCGCACCCTCCTGACCCGCCGTGCGGCCTCGCCGAAATATGCTCCGGGGATCGCCAGCCTCACCTATACCTTCTCCGAGGAATTCATCCGCACGCCGCGCTATGCCTTTCCTGACGGGGCGGCCGGCGGCTTCTGGGTGCGCGTGGAGGCGGGCCGGATGACCGTCGGCGCCGGTGCCCTGCCCCCCGACCTCGGACCGGCCGACACCCTGACCTTCGGCGACTACGCGCCGGTCATCCCGGTGGGGCGGACTGTGAATAGCCTGATGACCGAGGCCGAGGCTGCACAGTCCCAGGCCTATGCCGAGCGGGCCTTCCGCTTCGACAAGGCCCTGGGCCGACGGCCGGTGGATCGCACCTTTCCCTCCGGCCGGGGCCCCATGCCTCCCGAACTGGGGCGCATCTTCCTGCCGTTGCATGATGAACTGTCCAAGCGCACGGCAGGGGACCTGCCGGCCGACTACGATCCGGCCTTCCGGACGGACGGCACGGTCGCCGAGCCCTTCGACCGGGCGCCGGGCTACGACCCCAGTTGGCTGCGGTACGCCGAGGTCGACATCTATGGCCAGTCCCTTGAGCGGGCGCCATGACGGCGATCGACACCGGCGCCGAGACGGCACGGACCGAGGCCTCCGGCGAGATTCCGCGGCCTTTGCAGACCGACGGGTTGGGCTTCACCGAGATCGCCCGCCTGTTCATCAGGGCCTGGCCCTTCATCCGCCCGGTCCGCGGGCACGTCCTCGGCTACATGCTGATCGAGGTGGCGAGCTTCGCCTGGGCCACCCTCACCGGTATTGTCATCTTCGGGACCATCTACAATTCCCTGCTGTTGTCCGGGCCCGTGACGCCCTTCGTCGCCGGGGTCCTGCGCCTGGACCCCGGGACCTGGGTCCAGGTCGCCCAACTCACCGCGGCCCAGCGCACCCTGCTGATTGGCGGGATCATCCTCATGGGGGTCGTGGGCACCGCCGTTGGGCAGATGATCGGCCACGCCAATGCCTTCTACCGGATCTGGATCGAACAGCAGATCAACCAGGCCCTCAGGCTGCACGTCATGCGCACCTGGCGAGCCCTGTCCCTGCGTTTCCACGGCCAGAGTAATGCCGGAGAGGCCGTCTTCCGGGTGCTGCAGGACAGCGCGATGGTTACCGGCATACTCAAGTCCCTGGTCCTGGACCCGGCCCTCGCCTGCATCTCCCTGCTGATGGGACTCGCCATCCTGGCCGCCCTCAGCCCGGGACTGGCCCTGGTCGCGGCCCTGGTGAGCGTGCCCCTCGTCCTCCTGGTGCGCTGGAGTGCGCCGGCACTGAGACGGGGGTTCGGGTCGGCCCGCGCGGCCAACGCGGCCCTGACCGATTTCGTCCAGGAAAGCATGGAGGGGGTGCGGACCCTGAAGGTCGAGCGGCTGGAGGCCGACCGGCTCGCAGGTTTCCAGGCCCACTCCGCGGCCGCCCTTGCCGCTGCGGGGAGCGCGAGGACGCGGCTGATGTTCACCAACTTCGCCGGCTTCTTCATTGGCGCTGCCCCTCTGGTGGCCCTGGAGCTCTACGCTGCCTTCCAGGCCCATCTCCAGGGCCCTACCTTCCTTCATCAGGTGCTGGCGGGCTTCGGCTTTGCCGTGTGGAACCTGGGCGCCCAGGACCAGGCGCGTACGCGGTCCCGGGCCGCCGTCGCCGGGGCCTCGGGCCTCGCCGGTCTCTGGAACGCCGCCCAGGACATGGCCGTCGCCCTTGCGAGGGTCTACCAGATCCTCGACCTCGTCCCCGATATCCGCGACCGCCCGGGCGCAGTGCCCTTCCAAGGTCCGGCACCAACCCTCCGCCTCGAGGGCGTCGGCTTCGGGTATCCGGGCCGCCAGGTCCTCTCGGGTGTGGATTTCGAGGTCCGCAAGGGCGAGATCACCGCCCTCCTGGGCCCTACCGGTTCGGGCAAGAGCACCCTGGCCCTGCTGATGCTCCGGCTCCTCGATCCCGACCAGGGCCGCATTACACTCGATGGCCAGGACCTGCGGGGCTTCACGGTGGAGTCCGTGCGCCGGGCGACGTCCCTGGGCACCCAGGAGAACTCGCTCTTCAGCGGTACGATCGCCGACAATATCCGGATCGGCCGGCCCGGGGCCTCCGACGCCGAAGTCGCCGAGGCAGCGCGGGTCGCCTGCCTTGACAGCCTGGTCTCCGCCTTGCCGGAGGGCTTCCAGACCCCGGTCGGCGGCCGCGCCCTGGAGCTGTCCACCGGCCAGCGGCAGCGGCTCGTGATCGCCCGGGCCCTATTGAAGGCCACGCCCATCCTGGTGCTCGATGAGCCCACGGCCTCCCTTGATCCCGCCACCGAGCGGACCCTGGTCGACAACCTTAAGGCCTGGGCGAAGGACCGCACGGTGGTCATCATCACCCACCGGATGTCCACGGCCGCCTGCGCCGACCAGGTCGTCATTCTGGACGCTGGCCGGGTGGTGGAGTCGGGTCGACCCGATGACCTTGCCAGGGCCGGCGGCACCTATAGCCGCCTGTTATCCTCGGCAGGCCGGGAGTCCGCAGCGTGACCGGCCCGGTATCCAGCTCGCCCCTCAGGGTGGCGGCCCGGGCCCTCGCCTATGCCTGGCCCCTGCGGTTCCAGCTGGCCGTCAACGCCCTGTTGCAGATGAGCAGCATCTTCTGGATCCTGGTCCTTCCCTGGCCGGCCAAGGTCATCCTCGACCGGATCGTCCTGGGCGACCAGCCGGCGCCGACCGGCGCGACGACCCCCTTCTTCTTCCGTCCGATCCTGGCCCTGACCGAGGGGCTCGACGCCGCCCAGACCGTGGCGGTCATGGGCCCCCTGCTGCTCCTGATGCTGGTGATGGTCGGTGCCTTCGGCACTGAAGCCGGCCAGAGGACGGCCGCCAGCGGAGGGCTCGCCGAGGGCCAGGACAGCGCCTCCCGCTCCGAGAATTCCGCCAACGCCATGAATTCCCTGCTCGGCGGTGCCTATGGCCTGTTTGAGGCCCGCTGGCAGCTCTTCGCCGTACACAAGCTGAACCACAGGCTGCGCTCCTCGCTCTTCGCGCGCTACCTGGCCCAGCCCCTGCACCTTCATTCCGGGCGGGCCGTGGGCGGGACGGTCTTCAGCACGCTCTATGATTCGCCCACAGCGACCGGGGTGGTCTTCAACCTGTGGATCGGCCCGGCGACCTCCCTGGTCAATCTGACGACCACGATCCTGCTGATGTTCCTGGTCTTCCGGAACGAGCCCTTGGTGGTCTGGTGCGCCCTGGCCGTGGCACCGCTGAACTTCATCCTCACCCTTGTCTTCGCGGCCCTGGTGCGGCGCTACGCAACCCGGGAACGCGAGGCCGGGGCGGCCCTCACCGCCGTGATCGAGGAGCAGGCGACCAACATCCTGGCGGTCCAGGCCCTGTCTTCCGACGCGGACGCCGAGACCCGGTTCGCCCGGGCCAGCACCCTTGCCTTCCGGCGGTTCCGGCAGGCGGCCCTGGTCGCCATCCTCGGCAGCTTCACCACGACCTTCGTGGGCGCCTCCATGATCTTCGCGGTCCTCTGGTTTGCCGCACCGGCCTTCATCGCAGGCCGGCTGGCGCCCGGCGACTGGGTGGTGATCTGGGGCTATTACGGCGCCATCGCCGCGTCGGCGGACTACCTGGGCAAGCTCTGGCTGACCCTGCAGCAATATCTGGCGGGCATGGGGCGGGTCTTCGATGTGCTCGACAGTCCCATCGAGCCGGGGCCCGGTCCCGGCCCGGCGCTGCCGCCCCTCAGGACCAGCCTGACCCTGGACGGGGTGAGCTATGCCTATCCTGGTGGAAAGCTGACCCTCCAGGATATCCGGCTCGACATCCGCGTGGGCGAGATGACCGCCATCGTCGGGCCCAGCGGCGCGGGCAAGACGACCCTCGCCTTCCTCCTCCCGGGTCTTCTGACCCCCACCAAAGGCCGCCTGCTGGTGGACGGCGAGCCTGTGGGGCCCGACGCCTTGGACAGGCTGCGCCGCCAGACAGCTTTCGTCTTCCAGGAGGCCAGTCTCTTCGACGTCAGCCTGGCAGAGAACATCCGCATGTCCCGGCCCGAGGCGACCGACGCCGAGGTCCGCGAAGCGGCTTCACTTGCCGGGATCCTCGACTTCATCGACACCCTGCCCGAGGGGTTTGCGACCCGCGTCGGGCGGTCGGGATCCCGGCTCAGCCTCGGCCAGAAGCAGAGGGTGTCCATCGCCCGCGCCCTGGTCTCCCAGCGGCCGGTGATCGTTCTCGACGAGCCCACTGCAGCCCTCGACCCCGAGACAGAGCGGCGGCTTGCCGCCGACCTCCTGCAGGCGCGGCGTGACCGCGCTGTGGTGGTGGTCGCCCACCGGCTCTCCACCATCCGGGCCGCCGACCAGATCGTCTTCCTTGAGGACGGCCGCATTCGTGAGACCGGCCGTCATGAAGACCTCGTGCGCGCCGGCGGACCTTACGCCCGCTTCCTTAGCCTTCAGACCTCAGAGGTGTCCCTTGATCCCGCCTGACTCCCTCTCCTCGGCGAACCCGGGGCGGCTGATGCTGGTTCTCGGCAGCGGCGTGATCGCCTCCTGCCTCCTGCTCAGCGCCCTCTTCGCCTGGGGCATCTACCTTGACCTGAACCTCAAGTCGCGGCCCTGCCCGCCCGCGCCGACGGTGAAGTCCCTAGGGGTCTGAAGGCAACAGGCTCCAAGCCCATAAAGTTAGATCCTGTTTCGATCCGATAACCGGTTCCCACTTATCGGAACAGGATCTAGCGGCCGAGGGCCGCAAGGTTGCGTTCGTGGTCGCTCTTTTCAAGCCGGTAGAGCGCCAGGATGGCAACCGAGCCCGCTGAAAACAGGGTGACAATTGGCAGGTAGATCCATCCAGCCTGGGTGATCAGGGCCATCGCCTCGGGCCCCGGCTTTGCCTGCTTGGGAAAGGCGACGTAGGTCAGGATCAGGCCGGGTATCAGGGCGCTGGCGGAGGCCACCAGCTTCTGGGGAAAGGTGTCGGCTGTCGCGATCAGGGCTTCGGAGCGATGGCCTGTCTTCACCTGTACGTCCTCCACGATGTCGATGACCATCGAGGACATGATGACGTAGCCGCCGATCGACGCCACGCCCGAGACGAGCATGGTGCCGCCAAGCACCCAGAGGAGCATCGGCGATCCATTGAGGTCCAGGATGCCGAGCAGTTTCAGGAGGATGGGGCCCTGGGCGAAGACGATGCTGACGAAGAACAGCGTCATCATCGCGCGCCGTTTCGTCCATCGCTTGGCCAGGAAGGGCGCCACGGCAGCGCCGAAAAACTGGAATGGCAGGCCGAGCAGTCCCAGAAACAGAAGGTCCTGCGGTTTCAACTCCCACAGGAAGGTCTTGAAATAGAGGTCGAACCCACCGGCGATTCCGGACGACAGGCCCGAGACGATTCCGGACGCCATGGCCACGAGGAAGTTTCGGTTCTTCACGACACCGGTGAAATTCCTGAACTGACTTCCAAGGTCGAATGCAGTCCGCGCTTCCGGTTGATAAAGCGAGGCGATCCGTCGCCAGGTTCCCAACGCCATCACTAGGCCTGCGGTCACCGCGACGCCGGTAATCGCGAGCGACAGCGGGCCATAGCCATCGGCATTCAACTGGCCGACGGGATGCTGGGGGGTTGAGCGCAGGTACACGCCGTAGATCAGGGTGGTGGCGGTCGCGGTTCCCAGCGCCGACAACACCCAGCGCCAGCTTAGCAGGACCGTTCGATCGTCGTAATCCGGCGCCAGTTCAGCCGCTAGCGCGGCGGCGGGTATCTCGTAGAAACTCCAGATCAGGTTCAGCAGCAGGCCCGTCCCGACGATGTAGTAGAACATCTGCTCCGGTGCCCAACCGACAGGCGGATGCCAGCGGAGGTAGATCGCTACCGGCAAGACCAGTAGCGCAGCCAGAATGAACGGGTGGCGCCGGCCGAGCTTCGAGCGGACCTGATCGGAGGTATGGCCGATCATCACGTCCCAGAAGGCGTCCGCCAGGACCACGATTGAAATGGCGGCCGCGACTGTGGCGGCCGGAACGCCCACGACCTGATTGTAGAAGAACATCGCCAGACCACCCAGGGTCCCGTAGGCGCCATTGGCGATCGCCCCGGCACCGTAGAAGGCCTTTATCCGCTTCGGCAGAACCCGGTGGGAGGTACCCGCCTCCACCGCAGTCAACGCCTCTGCCCCAGGACCCGACCGGACCGCACACCGGCAGGCGCCCCGCTCGGATAGGCCACAGGTTCGCTGAAGGGCGCGCGCCCCGTTCGCGCGTCAAACCTGCCCGGCCGGATCACGGTATCGCAGGTCATGTGGGTGTCCTTCTTATGGCCTTCGGTGATGTCCGTCTTTCAAGCCACGACCGTATCGGCCGAGCGCAACTCGTGATCGAAGGATGAATGTGCGAACACTCCCGAGTCTCCCTACCGTATCTTCAAATGAAAGATGCGCCATAGACGCAGAGGGGCTTCTCTTCGACAGTCTGCATACGGGCTGGTGAAAATTCTCTCGCCCCGTCCTATCGGGCCGGGTCAAGAGCCCGTCGTCTGTTGGTATCGCCCTCGATCCTGTTCCGATCAGTGGGAACCGGTTATCGGAACAGGCCCTGGCGCCTGATGACGCTGATCGCGTTCAGGCCGAGGCCCATCACCACCAAATACGATCGGCGAACAGGGCCTCGAAGTTGCGGTGGTAGAAGTTCTCACGCAGGGGCTCGCCGGTGCCCGCCAGGGTGCGCTCGTAGCGGCCGATGGGATCGTCGGTGCCCTCGTGGTGCGGATAGTCTGAGGCGAACATCAGCATGTCCGCCGCGCCGCTGGACAGGAGCCAGCCGATGTCCTCGCCGGCGAAGGGCGTCACCTTGACCTGGCGCTGCATGTACTCGGACGGCAGGCAGGTCAGGGCGGAGAAGTCCTGCCGGCGCCGGAAGGCGCGGAAGGACTGGTCCAGGTGCTTCAGGAAAGACACCACCCAGGATGCGCCCAGCTCCACCACGGCGATGCGCAGGCGGGGAAAGCGCTCGAGCACGCCATCGAAGATCATGGCTGACAGGAAGACCTGGGCCTCGAAGGGCATGCCCATATAGCTGACGGCGTCGGTGGGGGCGTCGCCAATGCGGTGAATGGGTGTCTCCCGGCCGTTGTTGAACACCGCCTGCGGCACGGGCTCGTAGGGCGCGCCGGTGGCGCCGATGTGCAGGGTGACGGCCAGGCCCAGGTCCTGAATCCGCGCCCAGACCGGGTCGTAGGCCGGATGGGTGAAACCCATGCCCCCGGGCGGCGGCAGGGTGTCGACCAGCACGGCGGGCAGGCCCAGGGCGATAATCTCGCCAAGGGCCGCTAGGGCCGCCTCGGGGCCGTCGGCCAGGCGCAGATAGCCCACGCCGCCCATCCGCCGGTCTGCACCGCAGAAGTCCGCCAGGCCCCGGTTCAGGGCCCGGACGCCGCCGGCCAGCACCTCGGGGTCCGTGGCAGCGATCACCTGGTTGAAGGCCTCAGTGGGGAAGACCAGGTAGGCGCCAAAGCCCATCAGGTCGTTGGCCCGCTTGCGCTCTGCGCCATCAAAGGCGCCCAGGCCATGCCAGCCCTTGAACTTCATGGACATGAAGTCCGCCTCGGCCTCGGCCCGAAGCCGGGCGTCCGCACTGCGGGCCTGGAACCTGCCGGCCGCGTCCGAGACAGCGGACAGGACCCGGGCCTCGCCCTTGCCGAAGGGCGCCAGGCGCGCCCGGATGTCCGGATCGGCGAAGGCCGGGAGCCAGTCCGCGGGCTCCATCATGTGGGTGTCGGCGTCGAGGATGAGCGGCCGGTGAGCGTAGGGCATGGGGTTTCCTCCAGCCCGGCCGCCTTCAACGGCGCCTGGGCGAAGACAGTGTTCCCTGAAATCCGGCGGCTTGAAAAGCCAGGGTTCAGGATTTCCGGGCGAGGGCCGCCACCGCCTCGGCGGCGCGGTCGAGGTCCGGGCCGGTGACGGTGGCGAGATCGATGCGGCCAAGCTCGGGCCGCTCGTGCTGGCGGGAAGAGCGGCGGTAGGCCGGATCGTAGTGGGTCTCGACGAGGCCGAGGGCCACGGGCTCCAGGTCGCCGGCCTCCAGCCGGGCCCGCCATTCGGCCAATCGCCGGGTGCCAGGCTTGCTGGGCAGGCGGGAGAGGAGGGCCATCAGGGCCTCCACGTCCCCGGCGGTCTCGGCGTAGACCCCGGCGAGGTAGGCGGCGCGGGCCTCGGGGGGGGCCTCCAGCCGGATCGAGGGCGCTTCCGACATGGCGGTCCAGATGGCGGGGGGCACCATGCGCTCGCCCACCTTGCTGGACTCCGCCTCGATCACC
>CAIZKE010000212.1 GCA_903933475.1 uncultured Alphaproteobacteria bacterium
CCCTTCTCCCAAACCCTTGAAGAAGAAGGGGTTCTGCTCGACGCCCTGCCCATCATGCGAGCCGGCATCTTCCTTGAAGCCGAGGTCCGGGAGGCCCTGCTGGCGGGTCCCTGGCCCTGCCGGGCACCGGACCGCAACCTCGCCGACCTGAAGGCCCAGCTCGCCGCCTGCCAGGCCGGAGCCGACACCCTGGCGGGCATGATCCGGGACCAGGGTGCCGAGGTCGTCGCCCGCTACATGGACTTCGTCCAGGACAATGCCGCCAGCGCCGTACGCCGGGCCCTGCACCGGCTGTCGGACGGCGAGGCCAGGGTTCCCATGGACGGGGGCGGCGAGATCGCCGTACGCATCACCCTGGATGAGGACCGGCAGGGCGCAGAGATCGATTTTACCGGATCTTCCAATCAGTTGCCGACGAATTTCAATGCGCCCTCGGCCATAGTGGACGCCGCCGTCCTCTACGTCTTCCGCACCCTGGTGGACGACGATATCCCCCTCAACGCGGGCTGCCTGAAGCCCCTGCGGGTGCGCACCCGGCCCGGATCCCTCCTGGCCCCTGCCCCGCCGGCGGCTGTGGTGGCGGGCAATGTCGAGACCAGCCAGCATGTGGTCGACGCCCTCTACGCCGCCCTCGGCGTCATGGCCAACGCCCAGGGCAGCATGAACAACCTGACCTTCGGGGACGCCGACCGGCAGTACTACGAGACCCTCTGCGGTGGGGCCGGCGCCTCGGCCCGGGGACCGGGTGCCAGCGGCGTCCACACCCACATGACCAACTCGCGCCTGACCGACCCGGAGATCCTCGAGCGGCGCTTCCCGGTGCGGGTGGAAACCTTTGATATCCTGAAGGGATCGGGGGGCAGAGGTGCCTTCCGGGGTGGCGACGGCGTTCGCCGGCGGATCCGCTTCCTGGCACCCCTGGAGGCGGCCCTCCTGTCCACCCGCCGGACCTGTGCGCCCCAGGGCCTGGCTGGCGGCGGCCCCGCCCGGCCCGGCGCGCAGCGCCTGATCCGCACGGACGGCTCAATCCTGACCCTTGGTGGCTGTTTCTCGGTGACTGTCGGGGCGGGGGAGGCCATAGAGATCGAGACCCCGGGCGGCGGCGGCTTCGGACCGCCCTCCGCCACATCTGCGCCGGATTCCGAGGCTAGTCCCGCCCCATGATCGCCCTCGCCCTTGCCCTCGCCCTGATCGCCCAGGAGCCCGCTGCCTCCGCGCCGCCCGCCGATGCGCCCCAGGCCACAGCCGAGCAGGTCGCCCCCACCGCGGCTGAAGCCGCCGGCCCGACGGGCGCGCCCAAGGACGACTATGGACTGGTTGGCTGGTGCTATGGCGTCCTGGAGGGGTACGTCGCCCAGTACGACCGGGTCATGCCGGACGTCACCCGGATCGAAAAGACCTACCGCCGGCCCGGCTCGTCCCTCCAGGACGACCTCAGGGTCTATGGTGACCAGCAGATCCAGGCGCAGGCCCACCTCAAGCTGTTCACCTCCGCCCTCCAGGCCGCGGAGCAGGCCAGCCTGTCCCCCCTTCGCCCTCGGGGAGAGGCGGCCATCGCCAAGGGGCGCGCCGTCTGGGCGCCTGCCGCCAACCTGCCGACCCGCTCGGTGGCCCAGCAATGGATGGGATGGACTCTGCCCCAGGCCTGCCCGGTCGCCGCCGAGCGCCTGACCCGCAACGCCCCTCTGATGGGTGCCGCCTTTGACCCGGGTTCATCGCCGCCAGAGGCCCCGGTAGACACCACCGCGCCGGCCCTGCGCGGCGCCCCCGAGCCGCAATAGCCCTGCTTCCCGGGTCCGTGTAGGCTGGCCCGGACCTGAACGCCCGAGGCCCGACATGACCGCGCCGCACCTGATCTACTTCGCCGATCCCATGTGCTCCTGGTGCTACGGCTTCTCGCCGGTGATGGAGGATATCCGCCGCGCCTTCGGTCGGGCCCTGCCCGTGCGGCTCGTCATGGGGGGGCTGCGCCCCGGCACCGAGACTCCCATGACCCAGGAGGCCAAGGACAGCCTGCGCGGCCACTGGACCCATATCACTGAGGCCACAGGCCTGCCCTTCGGCGGGGCGGTGCTGGACGATCCCGGGTTCCTCTACGACACCGACCCCGCCGCCCGGGCTGTGGTGCGGGTTCGGCGCGACAACCCCGAGGGCGCCATCGCCTATCTGGGCCGGCTCCAGAGGGCCTTCTACGCCGAGGACCGCAACATCACCCGCCCCGAGGTGTTGGCCGAACTGGCTGCCGACTACGGGGTGGAGCCCGAGTCCTTCCTGGCTGACTTCAACAGCGATGAGCTGAAGCACGAGACCTGGGCCGACTACGGGGTCTCTCAGCGCGCCGGCGTGACGGGCTTCCCCACCCTGGTGGCCGGCCCCGGCCAGGAGGGGACTTACGGCGTCGTCACCCGGGGCTACAACCCGGGTGACCAGATCCTGGCAATCCTAAAGAATTGGCTGGAAGGCCCGCCGGCGAACGCCTGAGGGCCGAGCCGCCGTTGACCCCCTCACCGCGGTTCGCGCGGAGCTCCCCCTTGGGGGCGCAATTCGCGCCGGGCGCCCTCACCCGCCGATGATCACCCTTTCCTCGCCCCACCAGAGGGGGCTCTTCGGCAGGTCGATGAACTTCCGCTCGTCCTCGAGCAGCAGGCGGCCGGCCTCGCGGGCGGCGGGATCGCCAGCCAGGGCGGCGAGGTCCTCAAGGCTGTCGTACCAGAGCTGGGCCACCCCATCGAACTCGGGCGGGGCGTTGCGGCTGGCGCGAATGCCGGCGCTGACTGTCTCGTCCATGGAATGCAGCTGGACGTAGCGGCGGATGCGCAGGGCGTCCTTAACGCTGGCCACCAGGGGGCCGTGGGTGTTGAGCCAGTAGTCCTGAAACTGCTCGCGGGTCAGGTGCGGCAGGCGGACGAGGGCGAAGGTGAGCTTGATCATGGGGTATGCCTTGTTTCCAGGTCGCCGGCATCTCGGACGCGGAGACCGCCATTGGCGAGTCTTTCCTTGCGCCCCGCCCCTCCCCCTCGACGCCCGGATGGCTTAAATCGGCGGGATGCGCACAGAGACCCCCGCCCCGATCCGCCTGACCGACTATCGGCCGCCCGCCTTCCTCGTGGATGAGGTTCACCTGGACTTCGACCTGCAGCCGGAGGCAACCCGGGTGAAGGCCCGGCTGACCCTGCGGCGGAACGGTGAGGCCGGGGCACCCCTGCGGCTGGACGGGGAGCGGCTGAAGACCGTGTCGGTCGCCATCGACGGCGGGGCCCTGGAGCCAAGCGCGTTCACTGCCGATGACCACAGCCTGACGATCCCGGGCGTCCCCGATGCCTTCGTCCTGGAGACCGAGGTCGAAATCAACCCGGCGGCCAACAAGGCCCTCGAGGGGCTCTACATGTCGGGGGGCCGGTTCTGCACCCAGTGCGAGGCCGAGGGCTTCCGCACGATCACCTGGTATCCCGACCGGCCGGACGTCCTGGCCAGGTTCACCGTGCGCATGACCGCGGACGAGGCCTGGCCGCGCCTATTGTCGAACGGCAACCTGGTGGAGAGCGGCCGGGGACCGGACGGGCGCCGTTATGCGGTGTGGAACGATCCCTTCCCCAAGCCTTGCTACCTCTTCGCCCTGGTGGCCGGCGAACTGGACGAACTGGCCGACAGCTTCGTCACCGCGAGCGGGCGGAATGTGGAGTTGAAGGTCTATGTCGACCCGGGCATGTCGGCCCGGGCGGCCTACGCCATGGACGCCCTGAAGCGGTCCATGCGCTGGGACGAGGAGGCCTTTGGTCGCGAGTACGACCTGGACCTCTTCATGATCGTCGCCGTGCGCGACTTCAACTTCGGAGCCATGGAGAACAAGGGCCTCAACATCTTCAACTCGTCCCTGTTGCTGGCAGACCCGGAGACGGCGACGGACCTGGACTATGAGCGCATCGAGAGCGTGGTGGCCCACGAGTACTTCCACAACTGGACGGGCAACCGGATCACCTGCCGGGACTGGTTCCAGCTGTGCCTGAAGGAGGGTCTGACCGTCTTCCGCGACCAGAGTTTCTCGGCCGACATGCGCGGCGAGGCGGTACAGAGGATCAAGGACGTCAAGGCCCTGAGGGCCCGGCAGTTCGCTGAAGACCAGGGGCCCCTGGCCCATCCGGTGCGCCCCTCCAGCTACCTGAAGATCGACAACTTCTACACGGCGACCATCTACGAAAAGGGTGCCGAGGTGATCCGGATGCTGAAGGCCCTGATCGGGGCCGAGGCCTTCCGGAAGGGCATGGACCTCTATTTCGAGCGCTGGGACGGGCACGCCACCACGGTGGAGGCCTTCATCGCCTGCTTCGCCGAAGTCTCCGGCCAGGACCTGTCAGCCTTCTTCGCCTGGTATGAGCAGGCCGGCACGCCGAGGGTGCGGCTGACCTCGCGCTGGACGCCGGAGACGGGCGAACTGGAGATCACCCTCACCCAGAGGACGCCCGCCACCCCGGGTCAGGCTGACAAGCGCGTCCTGCCGGTCCCGGTCCGCCTGGGCCTGCTGGACGTCGAGGGCCGGACGATGGCCTTCAGTCGCGAGGGTCAGGCCCTGGACGAGACCCTGGTGATCCTGGAGACCGAGGAGACGCGCCTCACCCTGTCCGGCGTGACCTCGCGGCCGGTGATCTCGGCCCTGCGGGGTTTTTCGGCACCGGTGGAGCTATCGTCGGACGCGCGGCCTGGCGATCGATATGTCCAGCTGGCCGGCGACGCCGACCTGTTCAACCGCTGGGAGGCCGGCCAGGACGTGGCCCGCGACCTGATCCTGGCCCGGGCCGGAGGCGCGCCGGACGAAGTGGGCGAAGAGCGCTTTGCAGAGGCCATGGGCCGGGCCCTGGACGACCAGGCCTCGGAGCCCGCCTTCAAGGCCCTGCTGCTGGCCCTGCCCCCCGAGGCCGACCTGGCCGTGGCACGGCCACCCGCTGACCCGGCGGCCCTGCACGCGGCGCGGGAAGCCCTGCGCCTGCGCCTGGCGGTCCACCTGGAAGCGACGCTGAAGCGGCTGCACCTGGGCCTGCAGGACGGCGCCAGCTTCTCGCCCGACGCCGCCAGCGCCGGACGCCGGGCCCTGCGCAATGCGGCCCTGGATCTGCTGGCCGCCAACCCCCGCACCGAGACCCGGGATCTCGCCGAGGGCCATTACCGGGCGGCCGGGAACATGACCGATGCCATCGGCGGCCTCAACGCCCTCATGACCCTGGGCGGGGCGGCCTTCGCCTCGGCCCTGGAGGACTTCCATGCGCGCTGGCGGAGCGAGCCCCTGGTGATCGACAAGTGGTTCGCCCTGCAGGCCCGGGACCCCTCGGCCGAGGCCCTGGAGCGGGTGATCGCCCTGACGCGCCACCCGGATTTCGACGCCCAGACGCCGAACCGGCTCCGGGCCCTGGTGGCGAGCTTCGCCTCGGCCAATCCGGTCCGCTTCCATGCCGAGGACGGCTCGGGCTACCGCTTCCTGGCAGACCAGATCCTTTCAGTGGATCGCTACAACCCCATGATCGCCGCCCGGCTGGTGGAGCCCCTGGGATCCTGGGGGCGATACCGGCCCGACCTGGGGGCGATGATGAAGGCCGAGCTGGAGCGGATCGCCGCTGCACCGGGACTTTCCCGCAATGTGCTGGAGCTGGTCGGACGATCGCTGGAAGGCTGATTTCCACAGATACAGACCCGGACGTTGGCGAACTGTTCACCCTCTTCGTGGTGAAGACATGAGTCGGAGCGGCGCAGGGCCCGCCTTCGTGGGAGCTTCAGCGGTGTCGGCAGTCAGCGATTTCGGACAGACCCCACGCTCCGCCCTCTGGAGCGGCGTTGCCAACAGCCCCCTGATGCTTGCCGGGCTGGGCGCGGCTGCCCTGACCGCGGGCCTTGCCGTGTCGGTCCGCGACGTAGCGCCGGCCCTTTCGAATGTCCTGATGATGGCCGGCCCCCTGGGGATCCTGACCGGCGCCGGCGGCCTCTGGCTCGGACGCAGGGGCACCCGGGGGGGCCCGGATGGTGCACCGCCCGGGAACAAGGGCGAGGCTCCGCCGGAATCCCTGGTGGAAGCCGTCCAGATCATGGCCTCGGCCTTCGCCTGTTGGGATGCGGAGGGCCGGCTGGTGGGCGCCAATTCCGCCTTTGCCCGTATGTTCAACCTCGACGCCGAGCTGATGAAGCCCGACTCGCCCCACGCTGAATTCTCCCGCCTTACCCGGCAGGCCATCCGGCAGTCCCTGAAGCCCGACGGCGGCACCCCCGGCGTGCGCGAAGTGGAGTTCACCGACGGACGCTGGGCTCAGGTCCATGAGCGACGCACGCCGTCGGGCGGCCTGGTCATGACCGCCGTCGACATCACGGCCCTGAAACTTCGGGAGGCCGAACGCAGCCGGGACGAAGAGGCCATGCGCGACGCCGTAGGCCGGCTTGAGGCCAGCAAGGCGCAGCTTTCCGACCTGGCCAGCAAGTATGAGACCGAGAAATTCCGCGCCATCGAGGCCAGCCGGGCCAAGAGCGAGTTTCTCGCCAACATGAGCCACGAACTGCGGACGCCCCTGAACGCCATCATCGGATTCTCGGAGATCATGGGCCAGGAACTGTTCGGGCCGGTCGGCGCACCCCAGTACCGGGGCTATGTCACGGACATAATGAGCTCGGGCCAACACCTCCTGGCCCTGATCAATGACGTGCTCGACATGTCCAAGATCGAGGCGGGCAAGATGGCGCTCTATCGGGAGCCCGTGAGCGTCAGCCCGCTCGTCGAAGAGGCCTTCCGCCTTGTGCGGAACCGGGCCGAGACCTCAGGTCTCATGCTGTTCGCCGATATCGACGATGACCTGCCTGAGGTCCTGGCCGACCCCCGGGCGCTTAAGCAGATCCTGCTCAACCTGATGTCGAACTCGATAAAGTTCACCCCCTCTGGCGGCCGCGTCTGCGTGCGGGCCGAGGAGGAAGATGACGGTGTCCGCCTGTCGGTGGAGGATACCGGCATTGGAATCGACGCCGAGGACCTTCACCGCCTGGCTGTCCCCTTCGAACAGGTCGAGACCCAGCAGTCCAAGACCACCCAGGGAACGGGGTTGGGGCTGGCCCTCTCCAAGGCCTTCGTCGAATTGCATGGCTCGAACCTGACCATTGAGAGCGCCCCCGGCCAGGGCACCCGGGTCAGCTTCAGTCTTGCCTTGGCGGAGGACCGCCCCCGGGACGCAGCGGCAGCCCCTGAGGCCTAAGCGGACGACCGCCGCCTGGCATAGCGTCCTGCGCAAGGGCCGCGGCCACCTGGGCGCGGACCTCGGGCGACTGGCGGGCGGCCCAGGCCGTCACCGCCTCCTCGATCTGGCTGCGGGCAGCGAGTTCGCGAAGGCGGGCGGCCTCCAGCCTGCGGCTTGTCTCGTCGGCTGACGCCTCGCCCCGCGCCAGGGCGTCCCAGGCCCTGACCCGTTCCCGGCGAGCCCCATGCAGGTCGGGACGGACCGCTTCACTCTGCGCCATCAGGAGGGCCCGGAATTCCTGGCGCTGGGGCTCGGGCAGGTCCCGGCTGGCCCGCATGAGCGGACTGGCGACCGGCGGCCGCCCGCCGGGCCCCGGAGCCCGGGGCGGGGACGGATCCCTGAAGGGCTGGGGAGATGGTGACGCCACCTCCTGGCCCCGCGGTGGCGGCGCGGACCTGAGTTCATCCCTGCGAACCGCCGGGACGGACGGCCGAGGTGGCGCGGCCTCGGCCGGGAGGGTTGCCGGCCCTGAGGGTCCGGGCGGCGGGAACGGGGGCTCAAGGTCCTGAGAGTCTAAGGACGCGACCTCGACGCCTGGCGCCGGGCCTACGTGCAACCAGCGCCAACCGCCAGCGAACAGGCCGACCAGGAAGAGGTTGAGGGCGACGGAGACGAAGAGCGCCGCCACAAGCGCCCGGCGGTTCAAGATCGGGCGTCCGTAGCGGACTCGGCGAAGGGGGCCTCCCAGGGCGTCAGAGCCTCGGCGAGGATGGAGTCGAGGTCCGAAGCGTAGACGGGCGCTGCGGCAGGACGGGCGACGGGGTCCACCAGACGTGGCGCGGCGACAATGCCCGCCAGGCAGGCTGCAGCAAGGGCGGCACCGCCGGTCAGGGTCAGCACCCAGGAGCGCCGGAGGGATTGCCGGACCTGGACCGGGGCGGCGGCCTGCACCCGCGATCTTACGTCCTCCGTCGGACGCGGGGCCTCCCAGGCGAATAGCAGGCGATCCAGCGAACGCGCATCGTCGAGAAGACGCCGGGCCTCAGCGGGATGGGCGGCGATCCAGGCCTCGGCACCAGGACGATCCGCCTCGGGCCACCGGGCGGGGTCCCCGCCAAAAGACTCGGCCAATTGGCGCACACGCGCCTCTGTGGCGGCCACGGAATCGGGGCGCAGGGTCATGGGACGAGGTCCGACAAGGCCGTGCGGAGGGCCCGGCGGCCTCGGGACAGCAGGCTTTCCAGGGCTTCGACGGTGATCCCGAGGGCGGCGGCGGCCTGGATGTTGCCCATTTCCTGGTAATGGCAGAGGACGACCGCCTCGCGCTGGCGGACGGGAAGGATCGCCATGGCTGCAGCCACGCGATCACCCACGTCCCTGGCCTCCAGCCCCCGGTCGGGTGCCGGCCCGGGATCGACCAGGGCCTCCAGGTCCTGCGGCCCGCCCGGACGGACCCTGCGCAGCCGGTCCCGGCAGAGGTTGAGGGTCACCCTGTGGAGCCAGGTGTCGAAGCGGGCTTCCCCGAAGCGCCAGACCGGTGCCTGCCGCCAGGCCCGGATCAGGGATTCCTGGGCGATGTCCTCGGCCTCGGCGGCGTCTCCCAGAACACGGGCCGCAAGGGCGGTGAGGCGCGGAAGCTTGCGGGCGGTCAGGGCCCGGACAGCCAGCGGGTCTCCGGCTCCGACCCTGCGGACGAGGTCAGCGTCCGGGTCGTCGACGCGGGATGGTGTCGCCGGTCCGTCGGAATGGATGCGCCCGAGGGCGTCAGTTGCCGGTCGCAGCACGTTGTCTCTGCCGCATGGCGGCCACCTCTGTCTTGTCGAGGACTCCGTCGCGGTTGGAATCTGCCGCGTCGAAACGGCGCTTGCTGGACGTCTCCATTTCCGACCGGGACATGGATCCGTCTCCATTGACGTCTGTCGAACGCCACCACTGGCTCATGGCCGCCTCAGCCCTGGCTCCGCCGAAGGTGCGGGCCATCCCGGCGAACTTGTCGAACTCGGCCCGGGAGACCTGACCGTTCTTGTCAGCGTCCAGGGTCTGGAGGGTCTTGTCCACGTTGGCGGTCCGGTACTCGGCGTAGAGCACCTTGCCGTCGCCGTTCTGGTCCAGCTTGGGCGGGCCCATCTGGGCGGTGGCCGGCGCGGCCCAGAGAACCGTCAGGAAGGCCGGGGCGAAGAGTGCGGCTGCGCAGGCGGAAAGGGTCAGACGCACTCGGGAATCTCCGGTCCAGGGATATTGAACGAATTGGACCCTGAATTCCGGCGTTTCAAGGGCAGACAAGTGTTTCGAAGGCTTCCTGCGCGCGCCTGCGGGTCCGCCCCAGACGGGTGACGAGGCTGCGGAAGTCGCGGGTGCCACCGGCCCGGGCCAGCCTGCGCCTGAAGGCATCGGGCTGCTCAGCGGGGTCGCCGGCGTCCCCGAGGGCGAGGCGGAGCATCTGGGTCAGGTTCTGCTGCAGGGTCCAGGCCTCCAGGAGGGGACCGACCGCGCCGGCCAGTCCCGCCGCGGCCATGGCCTCCAGGGCGTCTGCAGTCCCGGCGCGTAGCGGGCCGCCTGCGTGGGCATGGGCAAGCTGAAGAAACTGGGCGGCAAATTCGATGTCCACCAGCCCCCCGGGTGCGAGCTTCATGTCCCAGAGGCCCGATGCCGGCTTCGCCTGGGTGATGAGGTCGCGCATCTCGCGCACCTCGCGGGCCAGGACGGCGGCCTCGCGAGGCTGGCGCAAGGTCATCTCGATAGCGTCGGCCACGTCCCTGGCGAAGGCGGGATCGCTGGACCAGACTACCCTGGCGCGGGTCAGGGCCATGAACTCCCAGGTCTCGGCCTCGGTCGCGTAATAGGCGCCGAAGGCGGTAAAGGCGACGGCGACGGGACCCATGGCCCCAGAGGGCCGCAGGCGCATGTCGACCTCGTAGAGCTCGCCTTCCGAAGTCGGCAAGGACAGGGCCGCCACCAGCCGCTGGGTGAAGCGGGCGTAGAAGGTCTCTGCAGACCAGGCCTTGAGGGTGGAGACGGTGTCTGGCGTCGCCGCCCTGTGAACGGTCATCAGGTCGAGGTCAGAGCCCGCGCTCATCTCGCGGGATCCGCACTTCCCGAGGGCGACCACCGCCACCTGCCCCTCGAAGTCGCCCCCAAGGCGGACGGCCTCGGCCAGGGCAACGGGTGCCAGGGCCTCTATGCTGGCGTCCGCCAGGCCGGCAAAGCCATGGCCCGCGGCCTCGGCGCCTGCGGATCCACTCATCACCTGGACGCCAATGCGGAAGGCCTGCTCCCGGTGCTGGCGGCGGACGGTATCCATGGCCGACTCGAAGTCGGTCGCCCTGGCCACGGCGGCCTGCAGGGCCTTGCGATCCTCCTGCGGGTCGATGTCGCCGAAGAAGGCCGGATCCAGCAGGGTATCGAGGGCGGCGGGGCGGCGCGCCAGGGTGTCCGCCAGGCGGGGGGCAAAGGCCATCACCTCGACGATCAAGGCGAAGATCGCCGGCTGGGCGAGGAAGAGGGACTGGAGCTGGACCCCGCTGGACAGGCGCGAGAAGAACGCCCCGAAGCGGGTGAAGGCAACGTCCGGGGCCCCGGTGGCCTGGGTGGCCTCGAGCAGACGGGGGGCCAGGCGGGTGAAGAGTTCGCGCCCGCGCTCGGAGCGGGTGGCGGCGATGTGTCCGTGGTGCCAGGCACGGATCGTCCCGGACACCTGGGCGGGACTGGAGAAGCCCATCCGAGCCAGGGTGCGCAGGGTTTCGGGATCGTCGTCGACGCCCGTGAAGATCAGGCTACCGAAGCGTGACGACAGGGGCTCCTCGCCCGGGAAGAGTTCGCCATAGCGCCGGTTGACGACCTTGAGTATGCGCTCGACGTGCGCATCGAAGCTGCGCAACCGGTCGAAGCCGGACAGGGCCGCGACCCGCCGGCGTTCGGAGTCGGACTCCGGCAGGCGGTGGGTCTGCTCGTCGGCGAGCATTTGCACCCTGTGCTCCAGGTCGCGGAGGCGGCGGTAGGCGTCGCCAAGCTCGTCACGAGCCGCGTCCGAGACGTGCCCGGCTGCGGCCAGGGCATCGAGGGCGTCGAGGGTGCGAAGGCTTCGTAGCCCCGGGTGACGACCCCCAAGGATCAGCTGCTGTGTCTGGACGTAGAACTCGATCTCGCGGATACCGCCCCGGCCGAGCTTGAGGTCCGCGCCCCGGGCCGAGAGGCGATCATCGACCTTGTGGATGTGGATCTGGCGCTTGATGGAATGGATGTCGGCTATGGCCGCGAAGTCCAGGTTCCGACGCCAGATGAAGGGCTGTAGCTCCGCCAGGAAGGCGTCCGCTCGGGCGATGTCGCCGGCGCAGGGCCGAGCCTTGATGAAGGCCGCCCGTTCCCAGTTCTGGCCGACGCCCTCGTAGTAATCGAAGGCGGCGACGATCGAGACCGCTGGCGGCGTCGAGCCCGGGTCCGGCCTCAGCCTCAGGTCCATGCGGAAGACATAGCCGTCAGCAGTGCGATCCTGCATCAGCTCAGTCAGCTTGTGGGTCAGGCGGACCGCAAAGGCCTGGGGTTCGATCCCCGGTGAGAGCCGCAGGGCGTCGGGATCGAAGAAGATCGAGATGTCGATGTCGCTCGAATAGTTGAGCTCGAAGGCGCCGTGCTTGCCCATGGCGATGCAGAAAAATCCCGGAACCGGTCCGTGACTGTCGTCGGGTGGCGAGACGAGGCGGCCGGCGGCGACCTCGGCGCCCGCGGCGCTCGACAGGGCCGCCGCGAGGGCCGAGTCGGCAAATCTGGCCAGGGCGCCAGTGACCTGGTCCAGATCCCAGACGCCCCCAAGGTCGGCGACGGCCGTCAGGAGATGAAGCTCTGCCTTGAGCCGCCGGAGACCCGGACCAGCGACCTCTGGAGGGGCGGTGGCCAGGATGCCGGTGGCGTCCAGGATCCGGCGGAGACTGGCCTCGGGCTCCGTATCGAGGAGCCGGGCCATGCGGGCTGGATCCCGGCGGGCGAGTCCCGCGAGATAGCCGGACGCACCGAAGACCGGCGCAAGGGCCGCGCGCTCGACGGGGGAGAGGTCGCGCACTGCGGCAATAGCGTCGAGGAGGCGTTCGGCAGGCCGGGTGTCCAGCACCGGGCCACAGGGGGACAACTGCTGGCCCAGGGCGGTCATGGCGCCGAGGGGAGGACAACGGCGGCGCGGAGTCCCGGCCCCGAGCCGTCAAAGAGGCCCGGCCCATCCCCCAGCTCCACCCGGCCGCCATGGGCCTCGGCGACGGCGGCGACCAGGGACAGGCCAAGGCCGACTCCGGGCAGGTTTCGGCTGTTCTCCAGGCGCACGAAGCGCTGGACGACCCGGTCCCTGTCGGCTGCCGCCACTCCAGGGCCCGTGTCCGTCACCGAAATCTCGATTTCGCCGGAGGCCATTCGTCGAAGCCGAACCCTCACCGCTCCGCCGGCCGGAGTGTACTTCACGGCATTGTCCACGAGGTTGGCGAGGGCCTGGGCCAGGAAGGCGGGATTGCCCCTCACGGCCAGGCCCGCGGAGACGTCCGAGGCGATCTCAATCCCCTTGTCCTCGCAAAGTGGGCCGTAGAGCTCCGTCATGTCGCGAACCATGGCCGCAGGATCGAAGCGCACGGCATTGGGGGCCTCTCCGGCCGCCTGGAGGCGCGAGATGGCGAGTACGGCGGAGAAGGTCCTCAGGAGGCCATCAGTGTCGTCCAGGGCCTGGCCCAGGGCCAGGCGAGCATCACCCCGTCCGGCCTCGGCATCGAGCAGGGCGGTATCCAGCCGGGCCTTCAGGCGGGTCAGGGGCGAGCGCAGGTCGTGGGCGATGGCGTCGCCGGCGTGCCGGTGGGCGGACATGGAGCGGTCGAGCCGGTCGAGCATGTCGTTCAGACCCTCGGCCAGCTGGTCGAGCTCGTCCCCAGCCCCCCGCACAGGGGCACGAGCCGTAAGGTTCCCGTTCCTCGCGGCAGTCACGACGTCCGTGAGCCCGGTCATGGCGCGGGTGAAGTTGCGGCTGGCCTGGAGCCCAACGGCTATGCCCAGAACCACCAACAGGGCGCCGGCGCCCCAGAGGCCCCGTACGATGGTCAAGATGAAATCCCGGTCGTCGCTGGCGTCGGCGCCGACGAAGAGGGTCTCACCCCCTGAGAGACGCAGCTGCAGGCCGCGGGCGGGGATCGAATGCGGGCGCCCTGCCGCACCCGGCCCAGCCAGGGAAAAGCGGACCCAGGTCGGGGCGCCGGAGAAGTTTTCCACGGGGCTCTGGGCGAGGGAACCGGTAATCCTGGCACCGTCCGGGGCCAGGAAGAGATAGACGAAGCGCCGCTCGCCGGCCATCCGGGTCACCAGGACGGGGTTGAGGGCGGCGGGGCCCGCACGGTCGTAGACCGCGACCAGACTGTCCGCCTCCCGGCGGATTTCCGCATCCGTCCGCCTCCGGGCCTCGCCGGCCGCGGCCATATAGACATAGGCCATGAGGACGGCCCCGGCGAAGGCGAAGAGGGCCAACGTCAGGAGGGTCAGTCTGAAGGGCGCCGCCCTGAAGAGCCGCAGGAAACTCCCGGAGGGTGGCGCCAGGGCCTCAGGCATCCAGCCGGTACCCTGCCCCACGGATGGTCTCGAGCATGGGGTGCTCGAATCCCTTGTCGATCTTGGAGCGCAGCCGCGAGATGTGGACGTCGATCACGTTGGTCTGGGGGTCGAAGTGGTACTCCCAGACCTTCTCGAGCAGCATGGTGCGGGTCACGGCCTGTCCGGCGTGCCGCATCAGGAACTCCAGCAGCTGGAACTCCCGGGGCTGCAGGTCGATATCGCGGCCCGCCCTTTGCACCTTACGCCCGATGAGGTCCATCTCCAGGTCTCCGACCCTGAGATAGGTGAGAACCGATCCGGTCTCCCGCCGCCGCGCCAGGGCCTCGACCCGGGCGATGAGCTCGGCGAAGGCATAGGGCTTGACCAGGTAGTCGTCCGCTCCGGCCCGCAGGCCCGTAACCCGGTCGTCGATCTCGCCCAGGGCGGAGAGGAAGAGGACGGGCGTCTCATCCCCGTCCCGCCGGAGGGTCTCGACCAGGCCAACCCCATCCAGGCAGGGCATCATGCGATCGACGATCATGACGTCGAAGCCGCCCTTGCGGGCGGCCTCGAGCCCGACCAGGCCGTCTGGACACAGGGTGCAGGCGTGGCCGGCGTCCAGGAGACCGCGGGCCATGACCTCGGCAGCGGGCTGGTCGTCCTCGACGATCAGGATCTTCATGCCCAATGCCCTGATCAGTCGGCGATCTTGACCGGCAGGAAGATGGTCCTGCCTGCCCGCCAGACGGAGACGAGGACGCTGGGCCGGCCCGCCTTCCGGGCCTGGTCGACGACGGCAACCAGGTCAGAAGGCATGGCGAGGGTCCGGTCGCCTGCGCGCATGATCACGTCGTTGGTCTGCAGTCCCTTGGCGGCGGCGTCGGAATTCCGTTCCACACCCGAGATGATCAGGCCGCGGACGTCAGCCGGAAGGCCGGTGCGGCGGCGGCCGGCGTCGTCGAGGGGCGAGACCATCATGCCGAGGATAGCCTGGCCCGCGGCGGGCGCGGGACGGGCAGGCCCGGGCCCGGCACCGCCGGAACCCCCGGGACCCGCCGCAAGCTGGGACTCCGAGGGACGCACGCCCGAGCGGATATCGACGGTCCGCGGCTTGCCATCGCGGATCACCTGAAGGCGCAGGAGGTCCCCGGGCGCCGCCGAGGCGACCTGCCGGGTCAGCTCCGCAGAGCTCTTCACGCGCACCCCGTTGACCGACAGGACGATATCGCCGGCAACAAGGCCCGCCTTGTCCGCCGGAGCTCCAGGTGTGAGCTCGGCGACGATAGCGCCCTTCTGGCCGGCTATGCCCTGGGCGGCGGCCATGTCCTCGTCGAAGTTCTGGATAGTGGCGCCGATATAGCCGCGCACCACCTTGCCGTTGGAGATCAGCTGGCGGGAAACCCTGGCGGCCACGTCGGCGGGTACGGCGAAGCCGATACCCACGGATCCCCCGGTGGGTGAGAAGATGGCGCTGTTGACCCCGATCACGCGTCCATAGACGTCAAAGGTCGGTCCGCCGGAATTGCCCCGGTTGATGGGCGCGTCGATCTGGATGTAGTCGACGAAGACCTCGCCGATGTCCCGTCCGTAGGCCGAGACGATGCCGGCGGTGGCGGTCCCGCCCAGGTTGTAGGGGTTGCCGACGGTCAACACCCAGTCGCCCACCCGGGGCCGGGCGGAATTCTCGAAGTTGACGAAGGTGAAGGCCGAGCCTTTGACCTTTAG
>CAIZKE010000213.1 GCA_903933475.1 uncultured Alphaproteobacteria bacterium
CCGGGGCGTCGGCCTGGTCATGGGCATGTGGGGTGCCCTGGCGGGCTGAAGGCAAGACCTTCGGCGGCCCTGGCCGTCATCACCCTCAGGGAGGGAAGCCCCATGGAACTGAACTGGCTCGCAATCCTCGCCGCAGCGGCAAGCGCCTTCCTCCTCGGCGGTCTCTGGTACTCCGTCCTGTTCGCCAGGCCCTGGCAGAAGGCGGCGGGGCTCAGCGACGAGGCCATCCGGGCCAGCAATCCGCTGGTCATCTTCGGCGGGGCCTTTGTCCTGTCCCTGGTCGCCTCCGCCGCCTTCGCTGTCTTTCTCGGCCCGGAGATCAACCTCGCCACCGGCGCCCTCTACGGGTTCACCGCCGGCCTGTGCTGGGTCACCGCCTCACTCGGGATCACCTATCTTTTCGAACGCAAACCCCTGATACTGTTCCTGATCAACGGGGGATACCAGACCCTGCAGTACACCCTGATCGGTGCCATCCTCGGCGCCTGGCGCTGACGCCCCCCAGCGGGGCCAAGGAGAGATCGGCTTGAGTACAGACGTCCACGGGACCTGCGATCCCCGTTTCGAGAGCGTCCGCCGGACCTTCGCCGGCAACCTTGAGAGCGGGGCTGACGTCGGCGCCGCCTTCGCCGTCACCATGAACGGCGAGATGGTCGTCGACCTCTGGGGGGGCTGGGCCGATCCGGGAATGACCCGCCCCTGGGAGAGGGACACCCTGGTCAACGTCTACTCCACGACCAAGACCATGACGGCCCTCACCGCCCTCCTCCTCGCCGACCGGGGCCAGCTCGACTTCCACGCCCCCGTGGCGAGGTACTGGCCGGAGTTCGCCGCCAACGGAAAGTCCGGCGTCACCGTCGCCCACCTGATGAGCCATTCCTCCGGCCTGTCCGGCTGGAAGGAACCCATCACCGTCGAGGACCTTTACGACTGGGAGAAGGCCACCGCCCTCCTCGCCGCCCAGGCCCCCTTCTGGGAGCCAGGGACCGCTCCGGGCTACCACGGCATGACCCAGGGCTACCTGGTGGGTGAGGTGGTCCGCCGCATCACTGGCGCCAGCCTCGGCACGGTCTTCCGCACCGAGATCGCCGAGCCCCTGGGCGCCGACTTCCACATCGGCCTGCCCGCCAGCGAGGACCACCGGGTGGCCGAGCTCATCCCGCCCCCGCCCGGCCAAGGCATGGCCGAGGGCGACGACCTGCCCGAGCTCACCGCCAACATGTCCAACAATCCCCGGGTCGAGGTCGCGGTCACCCAGACCCGCGCCTGGCGCGGCGCCGAGATCCCCGCCGCCGGCGGCCACGGCAACGCCCGCGCCATCGCCCGGGTCCACGCCATCCTCGCCAATGGCGGTGAGGTGGACGGCCGCCGCTACCTGTCCGAGGCCGGCTGCCGCCGCGCCCTGGAGCTCCAGGTCGAGGGCCAGGACCTGGTCATGCACATCCCCGCCCGCTTCGGCCTCGGCTTCGGCCTCGCCGGCGCCTCCATGCCCACACCCAACCCCAACACGATCTTCTGGGGCGGCTACGGCGGCTCCCTCGCCATCATCGACATGGATGCCCGCACGTCCTTCGGCTACGCCATGAACCGAATGGCCCCCACCACCACCGGCGACATGCGCGGCTTCGGCCTGATCATGGAGGTCTGGACGGCGTAGGCGCCCCGCAATTGCTCCCCCAAGGGGGAGCTCCGGGCAAAGCCCGGTGAGGGGGTCCACGGCCCCTCAGCAGACCCCCTCCGGCCCGCTGCGCGGTCCACCTCCCCCTGGGGGGAGGAATTACCGCCCCAATTGCTCCCCATCAGGGGGAGCTGTCGGCGAAGCCGACTGAGGGGGTCAACGGCTTCAGGACAGGGCCTTGGCCAGGACCAGGTCGTCATAGTCGTTGGCGCCCACGCGGAAGGTGCGCACCCCGACCTGGGTGAAGCCCTGGCGGGCGTAGAAGCCCAGGGCCTGGGCGTTCTGCGAATAGACGCCCAGCAGCAGGCGCTCGAAGCCGTCCGCCCGGGCCGCCGCTTCCGTCGCCGCCAGGAGCCCCGCGCCTGTCCCGCCCCCCTGGAACCGGTGCAGGAGATAGATCCGCTTCAATTCCACATCGCCCGGCCCCGTCTCGAGGGGGAGGTCCGGCGGGCAGGACAGGGAAAAGCCCACGGGCGCGCGGGTGTCCGCCATTTCCGCCAGCCAGGCCCGCCAGCCGGGCGTGGCCAGCCAGTCCCGGTAGAGCTCCGGCCGGTTCTGGACCTCGCAGTGGACGAGGATGTCGGCCGCCGGCAGGACATCGGCATAGGACTCCAGGAAGGTCGCCCGGCTGACCAGGGCCAGGGCCTCGGCGTCCTGCGGGCCGCAGGGGCGGATCTCGACAGACATGGGCGTCTCCCTGAGGTCATCGGGTCGGGGCGGCCTATGGGCAATCCCGCCTCCCTGCGCTAGGCATTGGAAAAGCCCCAAGGGGTCAAGCGTGAAGGAGACGGACATGGCGGGACGCGTTCAGGGCAAGGTGGCGCTCATCACCGGTGGGGCCAGCGGGATCGGTCGGGGCTGCGCAGAGCGGCTGGCCGAGGAAGGCGCCATCATCGTCATCACCGACATCCAGGACGACAAGGGCGCCGAGGTCATCCAGGCCCTGCGGGCTGCGGGCGCCAAGGCGGACTACCTGCACCATGACGTGACCAGCGAAGAGGCCTGGATCGAGACCGTCGGCAAGGTGAAGGCCCTGCATGGCCGCCTCGACATCCTGGTCAACAACGCCGGTATCGGCCTGTCCGGCCCGGTCACCGAATTCTCCCTGGCCGATTTCAAGCGCCAGATGGCCATCAATGTGGACGGTGTCTTCCTGGGCATGAAGCATTCCCTGCCCCTGATGCGCGAGCACCAGGCCGGCTCGATCATCAATATCTCCTCGATCGCCGGGCTGAAGGGCTCGCCCAACATGAGCGGCTACTGCGCCACCAAGGGCGCCGTGCGGCTGATGACCAAGTCGGTGGCCATGGAATGCGCCAACGCCAAGGACGGGATCCGGGTCAACTCCATGCACCCCGGCATCATCGAGACCCCGATCTGGGACAGCATCATCGGCACCGGCGCCCCCGGCGACAACGCCCGGCCCCCGCGCGACCTCGCCCTGGACGCGCTCACCCAGACGGCTGTGCCCCTGGGCGTGAAGGGCTTCCCCCTCGACATCGCCAACGGCATCCTCTGGCTGGCCTCGGACGAGAGCCGCTATGTCACGGGCGCCGAGATGGTGATCGATGGCGGGCTGACCGTCCGTTGAACACCGCCGCCTCCCCCACCCTGCACGTCATCTTCGGGCCCTCGGGTGCGGGCAAGTCGACCTACGGGGCCGACCTCGCCCGCCGTGAGCGGGCCGTGGCCTTCTCCATTGACGACTGGATGGCCCGGCTCTTCGCCCAGGACATGCCCCAGCAGCCGGACTTCAACTGGCTGATGGAGCGCGTCGAGCGCTGCGAGGCGCAGATCTGGTCCACGGCGGCGGCGGTCATGGCCTCGGGGACCCCGGTGGTCCTGGACCTGGGCCTCCTGCGCCGGGCCGACCGCGCCCGGGTGGCAGAGATCGCCCACGCCTGCGATCTGCCGGCACAGTTCCACTACCTGACCGCCCCCAAGGAGGTGCGGCGCGGCCGGGTGCTGTCCCGCAACCAGGTCCAGGGCGAGGGCTTTTCCTTCGTGCTGACCCCCGAGATGTTCGACTTCTCCGAGGGTGTGTTCGAGCCGCCGGAGGCTGACGAACTGGCGGCCTGCCACCAGGTCGAGAGCGCCTGACCCCCGCCTTGGTCTCGCCACCGTTGCGGGCAAGGGTTAGGGGTCGGGGATTGCCCCGTCCAACAGGGACCTGAGACCCCATGCTCGGAGCCATCGCCGCCGCGGCGGTCGCCCTCCCCGGCCTTCCGGGCCTGCCCGCAGGTGCGGTCCAGCCCCTGCCGCCCATCGAACGGGCGCCCCAGGTGATCTTCGTCGACCGGAACGGATCACGGATCGGCGTCCGGGGCGGACGCTTCGGGCCGCCCGTGGACATCCGGCCCCTGCCCGCCTACGTCCCGGCGGCCTTCGTCGCCATCGAGGACCGGCGCTTCTACAGCCATCCCGGATTTGATGCGGCGGGCATCGCCAGGGCGGCGGCCGCGAACCTCGCCGAGGGCGGCTTTGCCCAGGGGGGCTCGACCATCACCCAGCAGGTCGCCCGCCTGCTGTTCCTCAACGCGGACAAGACCCTCGAGCGCAAGGCGCGCGAACTGGCGCTCGCCGTCCAGCTGGAGCAGGCCTTCACCAAGTCGCAGATCCTCGGCCTCTACCTGTCGCGCATCAACTTCGGAAAGGGTGCCTGGGGGCTGGAGGCCGCGTCCTGGCGCTACTTCAACAAGCCGGCGGCGCGGCTGACCGTCCGCGAGGCGGCCATGCTCGCGTCGATCCCCAAGTCGCCCTCCGGCTACAACCCGGTCGACGAACCGCAGCGCAACGCCGAGCGAACCCGCCTTGTGCTCAACGCCATGGTCGAGACCGGGGTCCTCTCGTCCAAGGCGCGGGCGGCGGCCCTTGCCGAGACACCCCGGGTCTGGAAGCGGGCGCCGGGCGCCTCGGCCGAGTATTTCGTCGACTGGATGGACGCACAGGCGCGACGCCGGGCCGGTACCCTGCGACAGGACATTGTCGTCGAGACGACCCTCGACCTGCCCCTGGAACGGGCCGCAGAAGAGGCCCTCCGATCCGGTGTCTCGGCCGGCGTCGCCCAGGGGGTCGGACAGGGCGCCGTGGTGACCCTGGACGGGTCTGGCGCGGTCCGGGCCCTGGTGGGCGGGACCGACCATCAGAACGCCCCCTACAACCGGGCGACGGATGCCCGTCGGCAACCCGGTTCGGCCTTCAAGCCCTTCGTCTACCTCACCGCCCTGGAAGCGGGTCTCACCCCGGATTCGCCGGTGGTCGACGAGCCCGTCGTGATCAACGGCTGGTCGCCCGCGAACTACGAACCGGGCAACCTCGGCCCCATCACCCTGGAGACCGCCTTCGCCAAGTCGGTGAACACCGTCGCTGCGCGGCTGGCCGACGAGGTGGGACGGGAAAATGTGGCGGCGACCGCCCGTCGCCTTGGCATATCCACACCGATCCCGACCACGCCCGCCATGGCCCTCGGGTCGGGGCTGGTGACCCCGATGGACATGGCAGAGGCTTACGGTGCCTTCGCCACCGGCGGACGCCTGGTGGAGGCCTGGGGCGTGTCCCGGATCCGCACCCCGGCGGGCAAGGTCATCTGGACCCGCCCAGCACCCGCCCCGCCCCGGCAGGTCATCGGCAATCCAGCCCTCTCGGACCTCAACCGGATGATGCGGCAGGTGATTCGCACCGGCACGGGAGCCCGGGCCGCCATTCCCGGTCGCGACATCGCCGGCAAGACCGGCACGACATCGGCCTACCAGGACGCCTGGTTCGCCGGCTACACAGGCGGGATCATCACCGTGGTCTGGCTGGGCCGCGACGACAATCGGCCCATGAAGGGCGTGACCGGCGGGTCCCTGCCGGCGGAAACCTGGCGCCGGGTCATGACCGCGGCCATCAACCGGCTGCCCTCCGGACCCATTCCTGCGGGGCCTCTTCCCCCGCCCCCACCCGCTGTCGAACCGGATCCGCCACCGGTCCCCGACATCATCGGGCCAGACCCCGAACCCCCGGCCCAGCTTCCCCCGGCGGCGGCGGCCAAGCCCGGGGACACCCTCCCAGTAGCGGTCCCGCAACCCCAAAAGCCCTGATCTTCCCGGCGTGCTGCATTGCACCCTTGAGTTTCTGCCCTGTGGGACCTATCCTTTTCCCCCCAACGGACGCGTTTGCCTGCAGCGTCCGACTCATACCCAGCGCAGATCCGAGACCACCCGGTTATGGAAAAAGTCCCAATGACCGCCGAGGGCTATCAAGCTCTCGACGATGATCTGAAGCGTCTCAAGACGCTGGAGCGGCCGGCTGTGATTGCCGCCATCTCCGAGGCGCGTGCGCACGGCGATCTCTCGGAGAACGCCGAGTATCACGCGGCCAAGGAACGCCAGGGCTGGATCGAGGGGCAGATTGCCGACATCGAGGACCGGATGGCGCGTGCCCAGGTCATCGACGTCTCCAGGCTTTCGGGCAGCCAGGTCAAGTTCGGCGCTACCGTCTCTGTCGTCGACGAGGACACCGAGGACCAGGCCCGCTACCAGATCGTCGGCGAGCATGAGGCCAACGTCCGCGCCGGCAGGATCTCCATCACGTCTCCCATCGCTCGGGCCATGATCGGCAAGGAGCCCGGGGACGTCGTGGAGGTCAACACGCCTGGGGGCGTCAAGGCCTACGAGATCGTCAATGTGGAGTGGATCTAGGGCCGGCCGGCTCTTGGAAACCCCCCTCTCCATCTGGGCCGTGTCGGACGACAAGGCCGGAAACGCCGCCCCGGCTCTGGGCCTCGCCGAGGCCGTGGCGGCCCTCCGCCCAGCGCAGGTCCAGACCCGCACAGTCAGTTGGAAGGGCGTCACCGGGCGACTTCCCTGGTACCTCCACCCCTTCCCCCTCGCCACCTTGAAGGGCGGAACCGGGATCGCGCCCCCCTGGCCCGACATCTGGATCGCCGCGGGCCGGGCCACCCTGCCCCTCTCGCTGCGCATGCGCCGCTGGTCAGGCGGGCGCACCCGGGTGGTGCAGATCCAGAACCCCCGGGCGCCGCACCGGGCCTTCGACCTCATCGTCGCGCCCCGGCACGACCAGATCGCCGGGCCCAATGTCCTGGCCATTACAGGATCGCCGCATCGCGTCACGCCGGCGCGCCTGGCCGAGGCTGCCGGGCGGTTTGGGGGAGTGATGGGCGACCTGCCCCATCCCCGGGCCGCCCTCCTGGTCGGCGGAAAATCCAAGATTCACGACCTGTCGGACGCCCGCGCCCGTGACCTTGCGGCCGGCATCCGGGAGGCGGTCCTCTCGGCCGGAGGGTCGCTGATGGTCACATTCTCCCGGCGCACGCCCGCCTCGGCGCGACGGCTGATGACCGAGGCCCTCTCGGACCTGCCGGGATTCATCTGGGACGGCGAAGGCGAGAATCCCTATTTTGCCATGCTGGCCATGGCGGACGTCATCCTGGTCACCGAGGACAGCGCCAACATGGCGACGGAGGCCGCCTCCACCGGCCGTCCGGTGCTGTTCCTGCCCATGGATGGCGGCTCGCCGAAGTTCCTGCGACTGCAGGCGGATCTCATCTCCCGGGGCTCGGCGCGACGGTTCGCGGGGCGGCTGGAGACCTTCCCCGGCGCGCCCCTGGACGAGACCCGGCGGGCCGCTGAGGCCATTCTGGCAACGCTTGACCGGCGGTCCGTATGAACACGCCCTTTCCGAAGCCGCATTTTCGCGCTCCCCTGTCCGCGTCATGATTCCCGAGACGCCGCGCGTGCTGTTCATCGCCGACGCTGGTCCCGAGGCCGGCGGCGGACACATGATGCGCAGCCTGACCCTTGCCGAGGCGCTGAGCGTCCGCGGCGCCGCCTGTGCTTTCCTTGCAACCCCGCAAGGCGCGCCCCTGCTCGAGACCTTTGCCCCGGCCATGTCCAGGATCGAGACTGCGGGCTCGGACCGGTCCTCCCTGGCCGCCGCCCTTGCGGGCCAGGGTTTCGACGCCCTGGTGTTTGACCACTACCACCTGGCCCGGGCCGACCATGAGGCCCTTGCCGGCGGCAGGGCCTGCCTGGTGATCGATGACCTCGCCGACCGCCCCCTGGGCGCCGACGTGGTGCTTGACTCCGGACCCACGCGGCGGCCCCTCGACTACACCCTGCTGACCGACGGTGACGCGCGGCTCTTGCTGGGCCCTGAGTTCGCGCCTGTCCGCAGCCGTTTCGCGGCCCTCAGGGCCTCATCCCTCGCCCGGCGGGAAGGACCTGTCCGAAAGGTCCTCGTCACCATGGGCCTCAGTGACGTGGGCGGCATCACCAGCCGGGTCGTCGACCGCCTGCGACCCCGTCTCGGAGACGTGGGGATTGATGTCGTCCTGGGTGCCCAGGCCGAGAGCCTGAGGGCGCTGTCACGGATGGCGACCCATGACCGCCGCCTGCGCCTGCATGTCGACGCAACGGACATGGCCACCCTGCTGCACGACGCCGACTTTGTGATCTCCGCTGCGGGGTCGACGGTCTGGGAGATCTGCACCCTGGGCCTTCCCGCCGCCCTCGTCGTCGTCGCCGGGAACCAGAGGCCCGCCGCCGAGGCCCTGGCGGACCGGGGCGCCGCCCTGGTGGTCGATGCCGGCGACCCGGGCTTCGAGGGGGCCTTGGACAGGGCCATCATGCGGCTGGTGACCGACGCCGCCCAGCGAACCCACCTGTCGGCCTCGGCGGCCTCCGTCTGCGACGGCCAGGGGGCCGGACGGGCGGCAGAGGCCCTTCTGGAAGCGATCGGCCGGAAGATCCCGTCCCTCTGATCTAAGGTGGCCTCAGCCGCCCCGGACCTCGCAGGCAACCGGTGCCATCCGCCCACGGGCGAAACTGATCACGCGACCGCCCTCGATCTCCTGGGTGAAGGTCATGCGGCCATTGGTGAAGATACGCGGCGCCTCGGGATCGGTGCCCTGGGCGTTGAGACGCAGCAGGGTCTCTACGGTGCCGCCGGGTCCGCGCACCTGGGCCTCGGTTGCCGTGAAGCGGACCTGGAAGTCCTCATCTCCGCAGCGCAGGTTCGTCATACCGGGTCCCGCCGGGACGGGATCGGCAGGGCGCAGGAGGAGGCTGGCCCCGCCCGGCCCGGACAGGCGCACAGCGCCGCCCTCGGCTGCGGCGACGGCGTCCACCGCCTGGAGCGAGGCCGCAAGACGGCGTTCCTGTTCCATCAGGGCGGGGCTGCAGGCCATTCGGGTGGAGACAAGGGGCCCGATCCGGATGCGGGCACCCGACTGTTCGTAGGCGCCCGAGAGCCGATTGCAGCCGCCCGAGGCCGAGACCCTGCCGTCGGCGAAGGCCACTGTGAGGGAGGGCCGATCCAGGACTCCGCGGCCATCGAGGTCCTCGACCCGCCACTGGCCGGCAAGTCCCGGCGGTGCGGGCGCACTGACGGCTGCACAGGCTGCAAGCGCGACAGCGACCAGGATCAGGCTGAGACCCTGCTGGAACTTCATCTGGAATTCTCCCTGTCTGACGGCCCGGAGCGGGTCCAGTTTCGCCTTCGGCGGCCGGCCGGTCCAGACCTGAAGTCAGAGTTTTCGCAAGCCTTGCAGCCGGGGTCGCGCACGGCCGGAATCTGCCCTAAAGGGACGACATGTCTGACTCCACGCCCCGCTCCGTCCGCTGCCTGATCATCGGCTCCGGCCCTGCCGGTTACACCGCCGCCGTCTATGCCGCCCGCGCCCTCCTCAAGCCGGTCCTGATCCAGGGCCTGCAGCCCGGTGGTCAGCTCACCATCACCGCCGACGTGGAGAACTATCCGGGCTTCGCCGAGGTCATCCAGGGCCCCTGGCTCATGGAGCAGATGCAGGCCCAGGCCGAGCACGTCGGGACCGAGATCATCAACGACATCGTGGTCAGCGCCGACCTCTCCGTCCGCCCCTTCCGGCTGGTCTGCGACAGCGGACAGGTCTGGCTTGCAGAGACCCTGATCATCTCCACGGGTGCCCAGGCCCGCTGGCTGGGACTGGAAAGCGAAGAACGCTACCAGGGCTTCGGCGTCTCGGCCTGCGCCACCTGCGACGGCTTCTTCTACCGCGGCAAGGAGGTCGTGGTGGTGGGCGGTGGCAACACGGCCGTCGAGGAGGCCCTGTTCCTCACCAAGTTCGCCTCAAAGGTCACGGTGGCCCACAGGCGCGACAGCTTCCGGGCAGAGGCCATCCTGCAGGAACGCCTTTTCGCCAATCCCAAGGTCGAGGTGGTCTGGGACCATCAGGTCGACGAGATCCTGGGCCAGACCGATCCCATGGGCGTCACGGGCGTGCGGCTGAAGTCCACCAAGACCGGCGAGACCCGGGACCTTGCCTGTGACGGCGTCTTCATCGCCATCGGCCATGCGCCGGCGTCGGCCCTCTTTGCCGGCCAGCTTGAGATGAATGCCTCGGGCTACCTTGTGGTGAAACCAGGAACGGTCTCCACGGCGATCCCCGGTGTGTTCGCCGCTGGCGACGTGACGGATGACGTCTACCGGCAAGCCGTCACCGCCGCCGGCATGGGCTGCATGGCGGCGCTGGAGGCGGTCCGGATGCTCGCCGAAGAAGACCACCATGCC
>CAIZKE010000214.1 GCA_903933475.1 uncultured Alphaproteobacteria bacterium
ACGATTACGGGGGTGAGGTTGGACAAGATGGTGGCCTTGGCCACGGAAGTCAGGGCGATGCCGTAGTGCCAGAAGGCCAGGTCCAGGGCGAAGGCTCCCCCCGCCAGGAGCAGGACGGGCGCGGCGCGACCCACGCCGCCGCTCTCCCGCTGGGCCAACAGAAACAGCAAGGGGAGGGCGAAGGTCATCCGCCAGAAGCCGACCGCTGCCGGTCCTGAGTCCGCCAGACGCACGAGGATCGGGGCAAGGCCGATGATACAGGCACCGGCCACCAGAACGATCAGCGCCGTCCGGCGTTCGGCGGCTCCGGCCTCGGCGACGTCAGTCAAGTTCCAGCTCCGCAATCAGTTGCCGGGCCGGGACGCCCCGTTCCCGGATGGCCTGGAGAGTCTCCGACCGATTCCGCTTGGCGTAGCGCTTTCCGTCGGGCCCGACCAGCAGGCGATGATGCCGGTAAATCGGCTCGGGAAAGCGGAGCAAGGACTGGAGGAGCCGCTGGACCGACGTGGCCGCGAACAGGTCGCAGCCCCTCACGACGTGGGTCACCTCCTGGAAGGCATCATCCACGACGACGGCCAGATGGTAGGCGACGCCGATGTCCTTGCGCGCCAGGACGATGTCGCCCGTCAAGGCCGGGTCCACCTGGATTCGGCCGTGTTCACCTCCGGGCCCGGACCCGGACTCGGTAAAGGCGAGGAGACCCGCGAGCCGACTGGCCTCCTGGACGTCCAGTCGCCAGGCGAAGGGTTCGCCGTCGGCGAGGCGCTGGCTCTCCTCGGCCGCGGCAAGGCGGTCGCCGAAGTAGGCGGGTTCGGGCCCATGGGGTGCCTGGGTCATGGCTTCCGCCACCTCCCTGCGCGTCCGGAAGCACCGGTAGGCGAGACCCTGCGCTACAAGACGGTCCAGGGCTTCGCCGTAGGCGGGCCCGCGGTCCGACTGAAGGAGGCGGGGCAGTTCCCAGTCGATCCCCAGCCAGGCCAGGTCCTCAACGATGGCGCGTTCGAATTCCGGACGGCTCCGGGTCCGGTCGATGTCCTCGATCCTGAGGCGAAACCGCCCGCCCGCAGCCTGCGCCGCACGCCATGTCGTCAGGGCTGAAAAGGCATGCCCCCTGTGAAGGCGGCCGGTCGGCGACGGGGCAAACCTGAAGACCGGCGGGCTCACCCCGCAGGGCTCTCCCGCTCCGCAGAGAACAGCGTGAGCCGGCTCAGCAAGGCCCGCAAGAAGGCCTCCTCGCCGCCCAGGTGCGCCTTCAGCGGCGAAAACTCCCGGAACCCGACCATTTCCGCCACCCCGTGGGCGGCGCACCAGACGGCGGTGCTGGCGAGTTCCAGTCCCGTCTCGTCGGAGGGGTCGAGCCCGGTCTCGATCAGGGCGTCGCAGACCAGGCGATAGGCACCTTCCTCGCGGAGCTTGGAGGGCATGGCCTCGTGGTTCTGGCTGCAGTCGAACATGACACGGTAGATAGCCGGGTTCTCGCGCGAGAACCGGACATAGGCGATGCCCAGGGCCACAAGCCGGTCCTGCCCCGGAGCCGTCAGGGCCAGGTCCACACGCATCTGTTCCGCGAGCTGGTCCCAGCCCTCCATGGCGAGGGCGTCGAGGAGTTCGCTCTTGTCGCGAAAGTGGTGATAGGGCGCGGCTGGACTGACCCCAGCTTCCCGGGCCACCGCCCTCAGGGAGATGTCGGAGCCGGTCTCGGCCTCCAGTAGGCGCCGTCCGGCCTCAACAAGGGCTCGGCGCAGGTCACCGTGATGGTAGGGGCGAGGCTCGGCAACGCGGACGGGTTCCATGAAATATCAGTAATGGGGATCAAAATGCGGGGCAAGCCAATCTTGACAACGATCAGATAAGCACCATCTCGCAGGTGCAGCATAAAACAGCCTCAAACTTAAGGGGCGCTAACTTCAAGGTGTGTGTGATGTCTCTCGTTTATGTCGAACGTCTTATTGACCGGTTGACCCCGGCCTTCCTCCTGACCCTCAGCCTAGCTGTCACGGTAGCCATCGTGGGTCTCCTGATCGGCTGAGGCGGATCGCTTCTGTGAGTTGAGAGGGGGGCCTTGCGGGCCCCCGTTCTGTCTCGCCGCCCCGCCTTCCAGGCCGGTCGAAACCTGTCCAAATTATAACTTTGCATTGCTTAGATACGTTGTATCTTATCGGTGTTCAAATAGATTTCCCCGCTCCCCCGGGGTGTCCAACTCAAGGTGTGTCCAAATGTTCTCCCCTCTCCGCTTCGCCGCCGTCTTCGAAACCCTCGCCGACCGTATCGCGCCCGCTTTCCTGCTCACCCTGGCCCTGGTGGCTGCGGTTGGAAACGCCGTGCTCCTCCTTCCCTGACTCCAGGCTCCCCCAACCTTCTCCCTGGGGGCCCCGTGCGGGGCCCCTTTTTTCGCCAAACCGTCACTGGTCCTTGGGGGGAGAATCGCCTGCAAATGCACTGAGAGTTCGGCTCGAGCTAATGGAGGCAGGACTTCAACAGGCCTGAAGCGAAATCCCGCCGGGTTCCAGTCAAGGGGGTGTCTGGCCGTGCAGGTGCTTGAGCATCCTCCGTCGGGTTGTCCGGCGCTTGTCCTGAACGCTGATTTCAGACCCCTCAGCTACTACCCCCTTTCGCTCTGGGCCTGGCAGGATGTCGTCAAGGCAGTGTTCCTCGACCGTGTCGACGTGCTCTCCACCTACGACCAGGAGGTCCGGTCCCCTAGCTTCGCCATGAAGCTGCCGTCGGTCGTGTCCCTCAGGGACTATGTTCCCCAGGATCGCACCCCCGCCTTCACCCGCTTCAACGTCTTTCTTCGGGACGGTTTCGCCTGTCTGTACTGCGGACGCCGGGAGGACCTGACCTTTGACCACGTGATCCCCCGGTCCCGGGGCGGCCGGACAAGCTGGAGCAACATCGCCACGGCCTGTTCGCGCTGCAACCTGGCCAAGGGCGGACGGACGCCCGCCGAAGCCAGGATGGTCCTCATGCGGCCTCCTGCCCCGCCCAAGGCATGGGAGCTCCAGGAGGGTGGGCGGCGGTTTCCGCCCAACCACCTGCACCAGTCCTGGGTGGACTATCTGTACTGGGACGCGGAACTGGAGCCCTGAAATCCGGGTGGGAAATGCGTCCGGACAGCGAAGAGGGCCGAATAGGGAGCTAGAGCTTCTCGCTGATGCGGATCGCCGTCCGGCATCCGATCCGGATCACTGCAGCGAGGACGGGATAGGCTGTTGCTTCCCGGGCCCCCTCCTCGATGGCGAGTTCGCGGTGGGCCAGTTCCTCGTCCCGGAAGCCCGATAGCTCCATCGCAAGCTCCGGCTCGCGGATCGAAAGCTCCTCGACCTGTGCGGCGTAATGTTCGCCGATCACGGTCTCCACGGCCTCGGTGCAGGCGTGGATCGCTTTCTCGCCCATCAGGGCCGTGCCCGCGCCGAGGGCGAAGCCGGCAAGGCGCCAGAGGGGAGTCATCAGGGTCGGCCGCACGCCACGCTCGGCGAGCAGGCTTTCAAAGCGGGCGAGGTGGCGCGCCTCGTGCCCCTCCATCTCCTCAAGCTGGCCGGCGATCCTCTCCCTGCCGGGCGCCTGGCCAAGCACGGCTCTCTGGCCGCGATAGATGTGGACGGCCCCCAGTTCCCCGGCGTGGTCCACCCGGAGGATTTCGGCGAGTCGGGCCGCACCTGCGCCCGCACCGGGTCGAAGCGGGGGACGGCTCATCGCCCTTCTCCGTCCAGCCGCCAGGCCAGAAGTCCCGCCGCGGCCAAGGCGAGGGATACGAAGGCGTTCCAGCCGGCCATGGAAAGGCCGAGCAGTCTCCAGGCCGCCTCGTCGCAGGCGGGCGGCCTGACCCTTAGGGTGCCGTCCAGCAGGCCGGACATGTCGAGGTCGGAGACTGATCCCCCTGCGCCAGCGCAGGCTCCGGGGCCGGGCCACCATTTCCATTCCACTCCGGCGTGATAGGCGGCGAGTCCGGCTCCGAAAAGGAAGATCCCGCCCAGAGCGAGCGCATGCCAGGGCCTCAGCCGGCGTCCGCGGGAAGTCCCCCCGGTCAGGAGGCCAATCAGGGCGAGCCCGCCGGCGACCCAGTAGACCTCCCTCTGCTTCAGGCAGAGAAGGCAGGGAGCGTAGCCGCCAAACCGTTCGAAGGCGTGGGCGGTCGCGAGCATGGCTGCGCAGGCGGCCAGGGCGAGGGCTGGCCAGGACGCTGGAAGATGAACACGGACCGCCTGCGCCGCCCCTTGGGGGAATATCGCCATGCCCGGCTTATCTCCTGAAATCCGCGCGGCTCCAAGGGGAGCTCACGCCAGGACCTTCCAGGCGATGACGGCCGCCGCCAGCAGGCCTCCGCCCGCCAGGACGTAAAGCGTCATGCGGCGCTCGAACTCTGCAAGCAGGGCCGGGCCATAGAACTTAAGGATGGCGGCCGTCAGGAAGAACCGTGCGCCTCTCGTGACCACTGACGCCCACAGGAAGGTGAAGAAGGAAAACTGCGCCAGCCCGGAGGCGATGGTGACCAGCTTGTAGGGAACCGGCGTGAGGCCCTTGATCAGGATGACCGCCAACCCCCATTCCGAGAACCAGGCCTGGAAGGCCTCGCGCCCCTCGGCATGTCCCATCAGCTTCAGAAGCGCCAGGCCCAGGGGTTCCAGGAAGTAGCCGATCCCATAGCCCAGGACGCCTCCGGCGACAGAGGCGGCCGTGCAGATACCCGCATACACAAATGCGCGTTCGCGCCGGGCCAGGACCATGGGGGCCAGCATGACGTCCGGCGGGATCGGAAAGAAGGAACTCTCGGCGAAGGACACCGCAGCCAGGGCCCAGGGCGCCTTGCGGGAGCCGGCGAGGGACAGGACACGAGCATAGAGGCGTCGCAACATTCCTTGGCTCCTCAGCCTAGCCCGAAGGCGACGGCGACATGGTGGACGATGAAGGCGGCAAGGTAGGCGAGGGCCAGCATGTAGGCGAACATGATCCCCGGCCAGACCCATCCCCCGGTCTCGCGCCGGACGACGGCCAGGGTCGCCACACACTGGGGCGCAAACACATACCAGGCCAGGAAGGCCAGCCCCGAGGCCAGTGGCCACTGGCGGGACAGGACCCCTGCGAGGTCGCCCTCCGCGCCCCCCACCGCATAGATGGCGCCCAGGGCGGCGACCGCCACCTCACGTGCGGCCATGCCGGGGATCAGGGCGACCACCATTTCCCAGCTGAAACCGATTGGAGCGAAGACAGGCTCCAGCCAATGGCCGATCCGCCCTGCGGCGCTGTAGGCTATGGCTGGCCCTTCAGCGCCTTCCGGAGCTGACGGCCATGTGGAGAGCGCCCAGACGAGTACCATCAGGGGCAGGATGATACGTCCGGCCCGGCTGATGAAGGCCCAGGCCTTCTGGCCGAGGTTCCTCAGGAGATTGACCGGGTCAGGGATCTTGTAGTCGGGCAACTGCATCATGAAGGGCTCGCTGCCGCCCCGCCACAAGACCTTGCGGATCACGAAGGCCACGGCCAGTGCGGACAGTATGCCGGCAGCGTAGAGACCGAACATCACCAGCCCCTGCAGGCTGAGAAAGCCTCCGACCGTCCGTTCCGGGATCAGGGCCCCGATGATCAGGGTGTAGACGGGAATCCGCGCCGAACAGGTCATCAGCGGTGCCGTGAGGATGGTGGTCAGACGGTCCCGCCGGTTGTCGATCACCCGGGTCGACATGATGCCCGGCACTGCGCAGGCAAAGCTCGAGAGCAGGGGGATGAAGGCCCGTCCATGCAGTCCGGCGCCGCCCATGATCCGGTCCATCAGGAAGGCGGCCCGGGCCATGTAGCCGGAATCCTCAAGCAGCAGGATGAATACGAAGAGGAGCAGGATCTGGGGCAGGAAGACCAGGACGGAGCCAACGCCGGCGATCAGTCCGTCGACGACAAGACCCTGCATCCATCCGGTTGGAAGTCCGGCGGTCGCCGCCGCGCCAAGGGCCGCGAACCCCGCTTCGGTGAGGTCCTGCAACGGGGCCGCCCAAGCGAACACCGCCTGGAACATGAGGAACAGCAGGCCGAGCAGGATCAGTAGGCCCGCGGCTGGATGGAGCAGAACCCCGTCCAGCCGTCCGGTCAGGGTATCGGGGCGGCTTGGCGGCCTTACGGCGCTGCGCATGAGGTCCCTGGCCGCGCGATGCGCATTGCGGACATCCGCCGCTGAAGGCTCGCGCCATAGATCAGGACCCAGGTCGGATGTGCCTGCCGCCTGTGCGGCGGCGATCTCGAGGAGGGTGTCCAAGCCCCGCCGACGCGTAGCGACCGTGGCCGTCACAGGGGCTCCAAGCGCCCGGGACAGGGCGTCGACGTCGATCTCTATGCCCTGTCGCTCGGCGATATCGATCATGTTGAGCACGAAGACCAGAGGCCGCCCCGTCGTCTTGAGTTCGAGGGCGAGCCTGAGAACCAACCCCAGATTGGTGGCGTCGGCGACGCAGAGGATGACGTCCGGCGCCGGTTCACCGGGCAGTCGTCCCAGGACGGCGTCCCGGGTGACCGCCTCGTCTGGCGACCGCGCTCTCAGGGAATAGGTGCCCGGCAGGTCCACGATCCGCAGACGACGGCCGTCGGGTAACTCCGCCAGGCCTTCCTTCTTCTCGACCGTCACCCCCGCATAGTTGGCGACCTTCTGGCGGCTGCCCGTGAGGGCGTTGAACAGGGCTGTCTTGCCGCAGTTCGGATTGCCGACAAGCGCGACTGTGGGGATGGCGGACAGGTTCACGCCGAGGCCTCGGTGAGGATCACGTTCATGGCCTCGTTCCGGCGCAGGGCCACGCGCATGTCGTCGACCCGGACAGCGATCGGATCCCCGCCGATCGGCCCCTCGTGGAGGACCTCGACCCGAGCGCCCTCCACGAAGCCGAATTCCAGCAGACGAAGTTCCAGCTCCTCGGGATCCGTCGCGCCCGCGGCCGAGCCCGAGGGACGGCGAACCGCCACGATGACCCCGCGGAATCCCGGCTGCATATCTCCGAGCCTGACGGCGGATCCCGGAGCCGCCCTGAGGGCGTCACTGGACATGCGGGGAAGGCTCCGGCGGCAAGAAACTGCGAATGGTTTTCATCTGGCCCCAGTCGGCGCAATACGCAAGCCCGTCAGAAAACGGATGCAGGCCTCCCGGCGAGGGGATATCACCTCAATTCAGATGCGGGCGTGGCGGAATTGGCAGACGCGCCGGACTCAAAATCCGGTTCCGAGAGGAGTGTCGGTTCGACCCCGACCGCCCGCACCAGTATCCCGCCGGCCCCGTTGAAGGGCTTGGAGCCCCCGGAGTCGAGCCCGTCCATGATGCTTCTTCGGAGTTTCCGCCTTCTCTACGTCCAGGTCCTTGTGGGCATCGCCCTGGGCATCCTCGTTGGCTATGTCTGGCCTGAGACCGGCGTAGCCCTGAAGCCCCTCGGGGACGCCTTCGTCCGGCTGATCAAGATGGTCATCGCACCGGTGATCTTCTGCACCGTCGCAGCGGGCATCGCCCGCATGAGCGACATGAAGGCTTTTGGTCGCCTGGGTCTGCGGACCCTGGTCTATTTCGAGGTGGTCTCAACCCTGGCACTCGTGGTTGGCCTGGTTGTCGGACGCCTTGTAAAGCCGGGGGCCGGCTTCAACGTTGATCCCGCTGCCCTCGATCCAGCGATCGCGGCCGGCTATGTGGAAAAGGCCTCGCACGGAGCGACCCTTTCGGAGTCCCTCCTGGCGGTGATCCCTGAGGCCTTCTTTGGCGCATTCGCTGAGGGCAATCTCCTCCAGGTCCTGCTGATCGCCATCCTGACCGGGATCGCCTGCACCCGGCTGGGCGATTTTGGCCGCCAGACCGCCGATGTCTTTGATTCCGTCTCCCACCTCTTTTTCGGGATCATCCAGGTGGTGGTGAAATTCGCCCCCATCGGTGCTTTCGGGGCCATGGGTTTCACCATTGGCAAGTTCGGCCTCGCCGCCCTGGTCAAGCTGGGCGCCCTTGTGGCGACCTTCTACGCGACTTCCCTCATCTTCGTGCTGGTCGTCCTGGGCCTGATCGCTGCCCTGGCCGGCTTCTCGATCCTCAAGTTCCTTCGCTACATCCGCGAGGAATTGCTGATCGTTCTGGGGACCTCGTCCTCGGAGTCGGTCTTGCCGCAGATGATGCAGAAGCTCCAGCAGCTGGGTGCGGGCAAGACGACGACGGGCCTCGTCATCCCGACGGGCTACAGCTTCAATCTCGACGGCACCAACATCTACATGACCCTGGCCACGCTGTTCCTCGCCCAGGCGATGAACATTCCCATCACCCTGGGCCAGGAGTTGACCCTGCTGGGAGTGGCCATGCTGACCTCAAAGGGCGCGAGCGGGGTGACAGGCGCGGGATTCATCACCCTGGCAGCGACCCTGGCGGTGATCCCGGACATCCCGATCGCCGGCCTGGCCCTGCTGGTGGGGGTCGACCGTTTCATGAGCGAGTGCCGAGCCCTCACCAATCTGGTGGGCAATGGCGTCGCCACCCTCGTGATCGCAAGGTGGGAAGGCGACCTGGACCGCGACCGCCTCCGAGAGGCGCTGGACCGCGGTCCGCCGGCGACCCTCACCGCGGCATCAACCGCGGGAGGGGCCGACTGAACGGGCTCAGGCTGCGGCGCTAGGCCGGGCCTTGGTGCGCTCGAACCAGGCGAGGACGTTTCCGGCCTCGGCTGGGATGGGCTGGCCCACCTGAGCGCCGAAGGCGAGGAAGCAGAACAGCAGGATGTCCGCGAGGGTGAAGCGGTCGCCCGCCACCCAGGTGCGCCCGGCCAGCAGGCCGTCCAGCCAGATCAGCCGGTCGCGGGCAATGTCCTTGAGTTCCTTTGCGCCGTCCGCACCCACCAGCTTGATCCGGTTGGCAAACAGGGCCCGGCCCTCTGCAGCGCGGAAGCCGTTGGCCATGGGCTCGCAGATATTGAGGTCGATCCGGCGCACCCACATCCGGGTTTCGGCGCGTTCCTCCGGGGTGGATCCGATCAGGGCGGGGCCCTTGCCCACCTCCTCGAGGTACTCGCAGATCGCCGTGATCTCGGAGATTGTCAGGCCGTTGTCCAGCTCAAGTGCCGGCAGCTGGCCGGACACATTGACCGTCGAGTTGAAGGGCGGCCGGCGGTTCTCGCCGCCCATGAGATCGACCTCCTGCCTCGGGACGTCCATGCCCTTCTCGGCGATGAACATGCGAACCACGTGCGGGTTGGGGCCGACCGAATTGTAGAGCTTCATCCTGTGTCTCCTCTTGTTGCGGGTGATTAGCAGGGCCGCGCCTTCCGGCGTCAAGCCGGACCCGGCGTTAATCACTGGCGCTTGTGGGGATGGGTGTCTGCCGCCTAGTCTCGGTCGAAAGCGGGAGGACCCCAGATGAGCGACCCAACCCTGATTCTGGCCGATGAACCGGCACCCCATGTCCGTCGCCTGACCCTGAACAGGCCCGAAAAGCGCAACGCCCTTTCCAACGCCCTGCGCGGCGAGCTCTTCGCCGCCCTGGAGGCCGCCGACCGGGATCCAGATGTGCGGGTGATCATCCTCCGCGGCGCGGGGCCGTGCTTTTCCTCCGGCTATGACCTCGCCGGGGTCGGGGCCCTGCCTTTCCACACCGCCGGGGGCCAGGGCCAGTGGGCGCGGCACGTGGTCGAGGGCTGTTTCCGCATGTGGGACATGGCCAAGCCGATCATCGCCCAGGTCCATGGCTGGTGCCTTGCGGGCGGGTCCGAACTGGCCGTCGCCTGCGACCTCGTCTACGTGGCCGAGGATGCGAAGATCGGCTATCCCGCCGTCCGCACCATGAGTCCGCCAGACAACCAGTACCATGCCTGGATCGTCGGCATGAGGGCCGCCATGGAGCTCATGCTCACCGGCGACGCCTTCGACGGGCTCGAGGCTGTTCGCCTCGGTTTCGCTAACCGGGCCTTCAAGGCGGACGACCTCGAAGGCGAGGTCCTGGCCATGGCCCAGCGCATCGCCATGGTCGACCCGGAGCTCGCCCAGCTGAACAAGCGCCTTGTCCACCGGCAGATGGAGGCCATGGGCATGCGCGCCGGTATCCGGGCCGGGACCGACCTGCACGCCCTCGGCTGGCACACGCCCGCCAGCCGCACCTATATGGCGGAGCTGAGGCAGGGCGTTACCCAGGCGCTCAATACCCGGGACTCCGCTTTTGGAGATTACCGGACCGGCGACAAGGCGGGGGGCTGAAGCCCCCGCCGGATCAGAAGGTGTAGCGGTATCCGAAGATCGGGCCGGCCATGGTCAGGTTGGAGTCCACCTTCCGGCCGCGGACTTCGAGATTGTAGACCCGGACCCCGCCATACAGGCTCGAGTGCTCGTTAAAGCCGTAGCTGGCAGTGGCCTGGGCCTGCCAGGTCTTCAGGTTTCCGTCCCCAAGGCCCGCGTAGTCACCGTAGGCCGCCAGGGTCCAATTCTCTCCGGACCGGACATCACCGCGGATGCCGATCATGGGCTGCCAGTTGTTGATCTCGTTCTCGGAGGTTTTCCCCGGCTGCCCTGGCTGGCTGATGCCCGCCTTGAGCTTGAAGTCGCTGTAACGAGCACCCGCCAGGAGGTCGATGGATCCGCGGTCGGACTCATACACCCGACCAAAGCCGGCGATGGTTGTAGCGTTCGTCGAGACGGCGACCTTGCTGTTGATCACGGGAGTCCCGCCGAGTTCCACGTCTGGCTTGACGGTGAACTTCACAAACGCGGCGTCGCCGAGGACCCCGAAGCGTCCATAGCGGGCTTCGGCTGTGCCCATGAAGGCACCGGTAATGTGGCTCAGTATGTCCTTGAAGGTGATGTCGATGTCCGCCGACGGCCCGTCTGGCGGTACCTGGCTGTCGCCGACGATCCCCGGCCCCCAAACGTAGGGGGAGACGGAAAACTCCCAATCGTCAGCTGCCTGGGCGGCACCGGCCGCCAGGATCACGGAAAGGGCGGGGAGGGCTGCACGCAGAAATCTCATGGTCATCTCCGGTCAGTTCGAACTGGTGTCGCAGGGCAGGCACCCCGAATGGCGTAGACCTACAGCGGTCGATAGACTGTATGAAGTTATACGATTGTGTCGTTAGGTTATGGGTCTCAGACGGTCACAACCGCCTTGGTAAGGCTCTTGGTGAGGATGCCGACAGCGGCCTCCCGATCGATGCTTTCGATAGCAGCGACCTCCCGGGCCATGCGGTCGAGAGCGGATTCGTAAAGCTGGCGCTCGGAATAGGACTGCTCGGGCTGGTTCTCGGCCCGATGCAGGTCGCGCACGACCTCGGCAATCGAGATCAGGTCGCCGGAATTGATCTTGGCTTCATATTCCTGGGCGCGGCGCGACCACATGGTGCGCTTCACCCGGGCCCGGCCCTTCAGCGTGGTCAGGGCCTGGTTGACCACATTGCCTTCCGCGAGCGACCGCAGGCCGGACACCTTGGCCTTGGCGGTGGGAACCCGCAGGGTCATCTTCTCATGGTCGAAGGTGATGACATAGACTTCCAGGGAATAGCCGGCGACTTCCTGGGTTTCGATTCCCTGGACCCGCCCCACGCCATGCGCGGGATAGACCACGTGATCGCCCACCGAGAACTGAAGATCGTCCTTGCTCATTCTCTGATCCCTTCAAACACCTGGCGTACTGACGTGCCCGCGCCCCGTGACCCGCAATTTCGGAAAAAGTCCCCTGTCCCGAGAAACGACCGGGCCTGGAAGTTGACGGTTTCCGATGGCTTCAGGCTAGGACACCCCTCGCCCTCCATGGGCGCAGGTCGACGGTGAACGACGACTTGTGAACACGACATTCCGGCGGACGCCTCCCCCGGAATGAGGGTGGATCTATCACAAAACTGAGATCGATGAAAGGCTTGCGCCCCCAGAGGGCTCAGGAACCCTTGCCGGGCTTCTCGCTGAAGTACTTCTCGAACTTTCCGGTCTCGCGCTCGAAGTCCGCTGCGTCCGCTGGCGGTTCGCCCTTCAGGGTGATGTTCGGCCAGACCTTGGCGTAATCCGTATTGATCCG
>CAIZKE010000215.1 GCA_903933475.1 uncultured Alphaproteobacteria bacterium
ACGGCTTGGGGCCGCGGGATTTCATCCCGAACACGGGCGGCGGGCGGATCGCCATCAGGTCCTCTCCTTCAGTCTCCAGGTCGCGCCGGACGCACTGTCCATGACCTCGACGTTCAGGGCGGCCAGTTCGTCGCGGATACGATCGGCGGCAGGCCAGTCCCGGTTGGCGCGGGCTTCGGTGCGGCTGGCGACAAGGCCGTCGATCTGGGACTTGAAGGCGTCATCCGCGCCGCCCTGGAACCAGGCTTCAGGATCGCCGAAGAGGAAGCCCATCAGCCGGGCCGAGGCCAGCAGGCGTCCCTTGGCCCCAGGCCGCCCAGGGCCCGTCGCTGTCTCCAGGGCTGTGGCCAGTCCAAACAGCTCGGCCATGGCCGCGGGGGTGTTCAGGTCGTCCTCGAGGGCGGCCAGGAAGGCCGGGGCCGGGCCGGTATCGGCCGCCTCCACCCCCGCCGATCGACGCAGGGCCCCGTAGAGGCGGTCCAGGGCCTTGACCGACTGGGCGATCAGCTCGCCCGTCCACTCCAGCGGCGCGCGGTAATGACCGACCAGCAGGGCCCAGCGCAGGGCCTCGCCGGGGGTGGACTTCACCAGGTCGTTCACCAGGGCGACATTGCCCAGGCTCTTCGACATCTTCTCCTCGCCGAAGTTCAGGAAGCCGTTGTGCATCCAGTAGCGGGCATAGGTGCGGTCCCCATCGGTGCCCTGACCATGGGCGCAGACCCCCTGCGCCCGCTCGTTCTCATGGTGCGGGAAGAGGAGATCGATGCCGCCGCCGTGGATGTCGATGGGCAGGCCCAGGGACTCCTCGATCATGGCCGTGCACTCGATGTGCCAGCCTGGCCGGCCGGGGCCGAAGGGGCTGTCCCAAACCGGCTCGCCAGGCTTGGAGGGCTTCCACAGGACAAAGTCCGCCGGATGGCGCTTGTAGGGGGCGACCTCGACCCGGGCGCCGGCGATCATTTCGTCCATGGGATGACCCGACAGGGACCCGTAGTCCGCGCAGGCCTGGGTGTCGAAGAGGACATGCCCCTCTGCGGCATAGGCCGAGCCATTGTCCACCAGCCGGCCGATCAGGGCGATGATGGCGTCCATGGTCCGGGTCGCCCGGGGCTGGAAGGTCGGCCGCAGGGCGCCCAGCTCGGCCATGTCGGCGTTGTAGGCGACCAGGTAGCGGTCGGTGATCACGTCGATGGACACGCCTTCCTCGGCGGCCTTGCGGTTGATCTTGTCGTCCACGTCCGTGACGTTTGCGGCGTAGAGCACCGCGTCGGTGCCAAAGGTTTGGCGCAGCAGGCGGAACAGGACGTCGAACACCACCACCGGCCGGGCGTTGCCGATGTGGGCGAAGTTGTAGACCGTCGGCCCGCAGACATAGATCGTCACCCGGTCCGGATCGGCGGGGACGAAGGGCCGCTTGGCGCGGGCCTGGGTGTCATAGAGCGAAAGGGGCATGGGACGGGTTGGACCTGGTGAAATGCGGCGCGAGGTTGCCCCCGGCGGGGCGGCTCCCGTATACAGTCTGGCCCTCCGGCGGGCCAAGGACTTTGGGGACCTCCCCGATGTCGCTGCGCCGGGACCAGAGGAAGGACGCCATGGCCGCTCCCGCCGACACCAACGCCGCCGCCGTGCCCGTCGGGCTGGAGCCCCTGCGCCGTCCGACCCGCGAGGAGGCCATGGAGGCCGTCCGCACCCTCATCGCCTGGGCCGGTGACGACCCTCGCCGGGAGGGCGTGCTCGATACCCCCAAGCGGGTCATCGACGCCTACCAGGACTGGTTCGAGGGCTACCTCCAGGATCCCGCCAAGGAGTTGTCCAAGACCTTCGAGGACGTCCAGGGCTATGACGACATCGTCATGCTGCGGGGCATCGAGGTGGAGAGCCACTGCGAGCACCACATGGCGCCCTTCCTGGGCAAGGCCTACGTGGCCTACATGCCGACCAACCGGGTTGTGGGTATCTCCAAGCTGGCCAAGGTGGTGACCATCTTCGCCCGTCGTCTCCAGAACCAGGAGACCCTGACCCAGCAGATCGCCAACGCCATCAACGACAGCCTGCGTCCGGCCGGCGTGGCCGTGCTCATCGACGCCGCCCACCAGTGCATGACCACCCGTGGCCTGCACCACCGGCACGTCACGACCCTCACCACCCAGTTCACCGGGGTGTTCAAGACCGACGATTCCCTGCGCCAGCGCTTCCTGGACTTCGCCAACCGCCAATAGGAGCCGCCATGACCGTCGATTTCCCGGCGGCCCCGTCGGTGGAGGCGCTGGAGACTGGCGACGTCCTGGCCCCCCGCTTCGGCCCCGACGGCCTCATCGCCGCCATCGCCCAGCACGCCGACACCGGCGAGGTGCTGATGATGGCCTGGATGAACGCCGAGGCCCTGCGCGCCACCCTGGCCACGGGCGAGGCGGTCTATTTCAGCCGCTCCCGCCAGGCCCTCTGGAAGAAGGGCGAGACCTCCGGCCAGGTCCAGGTGGTGGCCGAGGTGAGGATCGACTGCGACCAGGACGCCGTCCTCCTGAGGGTCCGGCCGCAGGGCGATGGCGGCGCCTGCCATGTGGGCGCGCGCACCTGCTTCTTCCGCAGTGTGACCCCGGACGGCGCCGGCCTTGTCCCCGTCCCCGGCGCCGGGCCCGACCGCGAGGCCGGCTGAGGCTTGAGCGTTATGCAGGTTCATTGCATAACGGTCCCCTCAGGTCAGGGGGCGCCGGCATGTGGGAGCGGGGTCTTGTGGGCGGACTTTCTGGCGGCTTGGCCTTCGCCCTGGCGCTGGCGGGCACCGCCCTCGCCGATGTGGCCCCCGACGCCTCCGTCGAGCCCCTGATCGTCACCGCCCGGCTGCGGGCCGAGAACGACCTCGCCGCCCCTGTCTCCCTGACGGTGGTCACCCGGGAGACCCTGCGCGCCTCGGGGACCGAGGGTGTCGCCGGCCTGGCGGCCCGGATCCCGGCCCTGGGCTACAGCTCGCCCAACCCCCGCAACACCGCCCTGACGATCCGCGGCCTGGGCAGCAGCGTGGCGGCGGTGTCCCAGGCCAATGACGGGCTGGAGCCGGGGGTGGGGTTCTATGTCGACGGCGTCTACCGCGCCCGGCCGGCAGCGGCGGCCTTCGACCTGTCGGACCTGGAGCGGATCGAGGTCCTGCGCGGGCCTCAGGGGACCCTGTTCGGGAAGAATACCACCGCGGGGGTGGTCAGCCTGACGACCCGCGCCCCCTCCGCAGTCCCCGGGGCGGACGCCGAGCTGACCCTGGGCGAGTTCGGGTATCGCCGGGCCCGGGCCAGCGTCGCCGGGCCCCTGGGCGGTGAGCGGATCACTGCCCGGCTCAGTCTGGCAGGTGCCGGCCGGGACGGAATGCTGCGCAACATAAACTCGGGACAGCGCAGCAATTCCCTCGGCGCCTTAAACGTCCTGGCGCGCCTGAGAATCGCCCCTTCAGATACCCTAGTCATTGATTTATCAGCAGATGCTGCACGTCTGAAGTCTGAATGCTGCACCCAGGTCCCGGTGCGAGTTGGAGCGACCCTGAAGCCCGCCGACCGCCAGTTCCCGGCCCTCGCGGCGGCGGCGGGCTATGTCCCGCTTCCGCTGGACCCGAAGGCGCGGATCACGGACATCGACGCCCCCCTGGCCATCGATACGACCGAGGGCGGGGTCCTGGCGCGGATCGAGGCCCGGGCCGGCGCCTTCGACCTGACCAGCCTGACCGCCTGGCGGGGGTGGGACTGGGATGCGGCCAACGACCGGGACTATACGGGACTGTCGATCCAGACGGTCCAGCACATCCCTTCACGGCAGACCCAGGCCAGCCAGGAGGTGCGGCTGGCGACCCGGGGCGAGGGTCCCGTGCAGGCCGTGGCGGGGATCTTTGTCTTTTCCCAGACGATTACTGGCCAGCCGATCTCCGTCTACGGACCGGCGGCCACCGCCTGGCTGCTGGGGCCGGCCCCGACCTACCCGGCCGACCTGCTGGACGGCTACGGAACGGACGGGCGAACCCGGTTCCGCTCGACCAGCGCGGCGGTGTTCGGAGAGGTCAACTGGGCGGCCAGCGACCGCCTCAGCCTCACCGCCGGCCTGCGCCTTACCCGGGAGGACAAGACCGGCCGGTTCGACTCCTCCGTCTCAGGTGGCGGCCCGGCACCTAACGCCTTCCTGCAGTCGGCCAAGCTCTCGATCCTGCGGCCCCAGTCCTATTCGGCCAAGGTCGGCGACGGCGCCGTCTCCGGGCGCCTCGCCGGCGTCTATCGCCTGACGTCTGGCCTTTCGGCCTATGCCAGCCTCTCGCGGGCGGAAAAGTCCGGCGGGATCAACATGTCGGGCCTGCCCACTGACGCCCAGGGCCAGCCGGCTCTGACCACGGCCGTTATCCGGCCAGAGCGGGTAACAGCCTGGGAGGCGGGGCTCAAGCTGCGCCCCGAGGGTGGCCGCGCCGCCGTCAGCCTGGACGTCTTCGAGACCCGGGTCCGCGACTATCAGGCCAATGTGGTCGATACCGGCCCCGGTGCCCTTCGCGGCTACCTGGCCAATGTCGAGGCGGTCCGATCCCGCGGTGTGGAGGTGGAGGCCGAGGTCCGACCCGCCGAGGGGCTGGTCCTGACCGGCCAGGCCGCCCTGACCGACGCCCGCTATCGGTCCTATGCCAACGGACCCTGCCCCCTGGAGCGGATCGGCTCCGGGACGGCCGCCTGCGACCTGTCGGGCCGGCGCCTGCCGGGCGTCCCGAAATGGGCCTGGAGCGCGACGGCGGACTATGCCCGCCCCCTGGCGGGAGCCGGCCTGGACGCCTTCGCCCGCGCCGATGTCAGCGGCCGCAGCGACAGCGCTGGCGAGGCGACGGGCTCGGCCTACACCGTCATGGACGGCTTTGCCCTGGTGAACCTGTCGGCAGGGATCCGCCGCCCGGGCGCCTGGGAGGTCACGGCCTGGGTCCGCAACGCTTTCGATGCCGCCTGGCTGACGGCGGTGACTGTCCAGGCGGGAAACTCAGGCCTGGTGCTGGGTGCGCCGGGCGATCCGCGCCTTGCAGGCCTGACCCTGAGGCTGGCCTACTGATGGGCACTCCCGACCGGAGACCGACATGAACGCGCGTACGCCCCGGACTCCCCGCACGCCCCGTCCTCCCAACACACCCCGGGGGCCGCGCAAGCCGCCCCCCATGCCGCCGGAGTTCCAGCCCCGTCCGGGTGGGCCGCCCCTCGAGGCCAGCCTGACTCTCGGCCGGCGGGGCAAGGCGATCGTGCCGGCGGCCCGCATCGCCCTCCTGGCCGACATTGGCCGCCAGGGCTCGATCTCGGCGGCGGCCAACCGGCAGGGGATCAGCTACCGGACCGCCTGGGACGCTGTACAGGCCCTGAACAACCTCTTCCCCCGCCCCCTGGTCGAGGGCCAGCCCGGCGGCGCCCGGGGCGGGACGGCCAGCCTGACCGCCGACGGCTGGGCGGTGCTCCGCGCCTACGAGGGCCTCAATACCGAGATGAAGTGGGTCCTCGGTGCCCTGGAGCTCAGGCTCCGCAGCGGAAAGACCGACTTTGACCCCACCTTCCTGTGGAGCCTGACCATGAAGACTTCGGCCCGGAACATGCTGCGCGGCGAGATCGTCTCGGTCCGCGAGGGCGCGGTGAATGCCGAGGTGGTCCTGGACCTGGGCGACGGCCGCAGCCTGGTGGCGGGGGTGACCCTCGAGGCCGCCCGGGAACTGGGCCTCGCCCCCGGCGAGCCGGCACTGGCCCTGATCAACGCCGGCGACATCCTGCTGGCAGCCCCACCCGCCCCGGGTGAGCCGCCCCTGCGCACCAGCGCCCGAAACGACCTGGAGGGCGTGGTCTCGCGCCTCGAGACCGGGGCGGTGAACGACGAGGTCCACGTGGATATCGGCGCCGGCAAGACCCTGGTCGCGATGGTCACCCACGCCAGCGCCAAGGCCTTGGGCCTGGCGCCGGGCGCGCCGGTCCGGGCCCTGATCAAGGCCGGGCATGTCCTGCTGGCTGTGGGGTGAGGGGCGTATCTCCCTCACCGGGCCCTGTGCGCTAGGCCTCCTTCAGTCCGGAGACCCCGTCAGTGCCTGGGGTGAAGGTGAAGGTCTTCAGGACGCTGGTCGTGAAGGTCTTCTCCTGGATGGTGGAGACGACCATCATCTCGGCCTTGCCGTTGGTCCGCCC
>CAIZKE010000216.1 GCA_903933475.1 uncultured Alphaproteobacteria bacterium
ATGGGGGGCAAAGCCGACAAACCAGGCGTGGTCACGCAGATGCCAGGGACCATTGGTGCCGTGGACGCCCCGTCCCCCATTCTTGTAGTTGTAGCCCTGCGCCGTTCCGGTCTTGCCGGCCATCCGGATGTCGCCCAGCCCGATCTGGCCGGTCCGCGCCGCTGTCCCGCGGGTGGTTACCGAGGCCATGGCCTCGCGGACGAAGTCCAGGTGATCGGGGTTGAACCCCAGGTCGGGGGCTGCGGAGCCCTCAGGCGTGGGCACACCGCCGATGGAGCGGATCAGGCGGGGCGACAGGGCCTTTCGGCCATTGGCCATGCGGGCCGTCATCACGCATTGCTGCAGGGCGTTGACCAGGGTGTAGCCCTGGCCGATCCCCATGCTGGGGGTCTCTCCCGGATGCCAGACCGGGTCCCGCTTGAAGGTGCGCTTCTTGTACTCGGTGTCAGGCACCAGGCCCTTGCGCTGGCCGGGGATACCGATGTCATAAGTCTCGCCAAGGCCGAAACGCCGGGCCACCGCCGCGATCCGGTCCGGTCCCAGCTTGAGGGAAATGGTGTAGAAATAGGTGTCGCACGAGGTCGAGATGGCGTCGTGCATATCGGTGCGGCCGTGTACGCCGTCGCACCGCCAGCGGCGATTGCCGAAGTTCCAGAAGCCCGGGCAGTTGACCGTCATCTTGGGATCAATGCCAAATTCCAGGGCGGCGATGGCGACCAGGGTCTTGAAGGTTGAGCCCGGTGGATAGGTCGCTGTCAGCGCCTTGTTGAAGAGGGGCTTGTGGTCATACTCGGCGAGGGCGCGGTACTCCGTCCCGCTGAGGCCGCGGACGAAACGGTTGGCGTCGAAGCTGGGCGCCGAGATCAGGGCCAGGATGTCGCCCGACCGGCAGTCCATCATCACCGCTGCACCGCTCTCTTCGCCGAAGGCTTCCAGGCCGCGGAGCTGGAGGTCCATGTCGAGGCTGAGCTGGACCTCCTTGCCGGCGAGCGCCGGAATGTCGCCGCCGGGTGCGAGGCGTACCTGTTGGCCGCGGGCATCAACCTCGACCTTCTGCGCGCCCGGGCGGCCTCTCAGCTTCAGGTCGAGGGACTTCTCCAGCCCCTGGCGGCCGATCCGGAACCCCGGATGCAGCATCATGGGCTCGGAGTTGGGGCCGGTCTCGGTGATGTCTTCCTTGTTCACCTTGGCCACATAGCCGATCACGTGGGCGAAGGCGCCGCCGTGCGGATAGACCCGCACCTCGCCCATGTCGGCCGTCACTCCGGGAAGCTCCGTGGCGCGGATGTTCACCGCTGAGAACTGTTCCCAGGTGATGTCCTCCATGATTGCCACCGGCGTGCTGCGGGGGGCATTGCCGATGTCCCGCAGGATGCGTTGGCGCCGGGCGTCGTCCATGGGCAGGTAGGCCGCCAGGGTCGAGATCATGGCCTCGGGGTCCTGGTCCTTCTGGCGGGCGTAGAGCAGCCGGAAGTTGGGGCGGTTGGTGGCCAGGATGGCGCCGTTCCGGTCGGTAATCACCCCGCGCGGCGGGGGCACCAGCCGGAAGTTGAACTGGTTGGAGGTCGACAGCTTGGCGTAGCGGTCCGTCTCGACCAGCTGGAGCGAGGCGAGGCGCGCGCCCAGGGCGGCCACCCCCAGGGCAATGCCCCCGCCGAGCAAAAAGGTCCGCCGGTGGAAAACGCTCTGACGGGCGTTGACGTCGGAAAGGATGATCGAGGGCTGGGTCACGGAGGTCAGCGGAACCGGATGTCGGCGTCGCGGAAGCGCGCGATCAGCCAGACGGCGAAGGGAAAGAGCAGGACGGTG
>CAIZKE010000217.1 GCA_903933475.1 uncultured Alphaproteobacteria bacterium
CGACTCTGCGCAAGGGCGGATCCTGCAGCGGCGGCGGGCAGGGCGGCGAGGAAGGTTCTGCGCAGCATGGACGGGCTCCGGGGCTCTGCGCCGGAGGAGACGGGCCAACGCGAACAGACAGTGCCCTACCGCGGCTCGAGGGTCAGCGCCAAAAATCGCAGGGCGTCGTCGATGGGGATGAAGAAGTTCAGTCCCTGCACCGAATCCACCGGATCACCCGAGTAACGTGACACGGTCATGGCGACGACCTGGCCGGCGTCGTCCAGCAACGGGCCGCCACTGTTCCCCGGATTCACCGCTGTATCGCTCTGGATGTACCGGTAGCCCCCGAGAGTCCGGCTGGCGGAAATGACGCCCCGGGTCAGGGTCCCCTGAAGGCGCGTCTCCATGGGCGTGCCGATGGCGTAGACGGTCTCGCCCTGGCGGACCGGCGCGGTCCTGAGCCTGAAGACCGGCCCAGGGCGCGGCTCGGTCCGGATCAGGGCCACATCCCGGCCGGGATCGGACCGGATCACCTCGCCAACGCTTTCCGTGCCGTCCGACCACCGGATCTTGAGCAGGCGTGTCGAGCCGACCACGTGGCGGTTGGTCAGGAGGTAACCCTGTTCTGAAACCAGGAAGGCGCTGCCGAGGCTGGCGCCTGTGAGCACCGCCGCCACGGCCTGATGGGCGTCGGGGACCTTCGCCGTGATCCTTGCGCCGGAGAGGCGGATCGGGTCGGAGGCAGGGGGCTCCACCAGTCCGGAGGCGGCCCGGATGGGTGTGGTGACCGCTTTCCGGAAGCCGTCATCTGCGGCGAGGGCGCGCAGGCTGTCCCTCAGGAGGGCCTGGTAGATGGCCTCGGGGGTGTTGATCACGGGATCGTTGAGCTGGACCCGCACGGTGGTGCGGACCCTGACGAGGGTGCGGGACAGTGCAGGGGCGTGGATCTGCCAGTCGACGGTCATCTGGCCCCGCCCGGCACCGCGGGACTTCTCGATCTCCAGCTTCTTCTCGCCCGGCATGAAACCTGCGCAGACGGCCAGGGTGTAGTCGGTGATCAGTGCACCGACCTGCAGGTCGCCCTCGGGGGCATCGGCGTCGCGGAAGAGGTCTGTGGGGTCCCCCGCCACGCGGAAGCCCAGGCCAGAGAGGGTCTCATGGAAGATCCGGTCATCGACATCGCCCTTCTCGAAGCCGTCATTGGCTTCATCCCAGGAGACAAGGCTGTCGACGGGGCAATTCCGGCCCCACATGACGACGGCGTAGGGGGCACCGTGCCGGAGCCCCGAGGCGATCCGGGCCAGGCCCAGGGTCTGGCTGGCCAGGCCAGGCTCGAGAGGGCGGTCGCGGACCTCGGGCGGTGCCGGGTCGGCGTAGATCGAAAGGGTGGGTGGCTCCGCGGCGGCAGCCGGTCCCGCCAGGCCCAGGAATCCGGCCGCGACCAGGGAGCCGAGACGGCGCAGGGGCGACAGCGGGCGGGCGATGGGAGTACGGGCGTCCGGATTACGGGCGTCCGGAGCACGCCGCCCCCGGCGCGGCTCCGGGTCCAGCATTTGGAGATTCATGGGGGCGGTCCTTTCGAGATGTTCCTTTTATGTTCACACTGGATCAGCCGGGAGGGAATGTCCAGACGGCTGTCCGCTTGACCTCCATGTCTTCC
>CAIZKE010000218.1 GCA_903933475.1 uncultured Alphaproteobacteria bacterium
CAGGCCCATGATGTCCGTCCAGACCAGCACCGCGGGCCAACCCCCGACGGGGGTCTTGCCTGTGGGGTGGACGAAGACGGCGTCGCACAGACCCTCCGGCGTCTGCACCTCAACATCCATTTCCATCACCTTGAGGGGCGCGCCCTCAGCCGTGGTGGAGACCGCCACCGCAGCGCCGGCGGCGAGGACGCCAAGGTCCCGGCGGGACAGTCCCGATCCTGACCGCGGCGCTTGCGGGGTGTTGTCGTCGTCATGCATGGGGGCGCTCCTCAGCAAATCCTGAGAGCCGATTATGCGCCCGGCTGCGTCGCCTGTCAGCCCAGGTGCGCGTTGGCGGCGTCGAGGGCGGCGGTAAGGTCGACCTTCCGCCCCTGGGCCCCCAGGGCGTCGGCCAGGGCGGTCAGGCAGACGCGGACATGCCAGGGACTGGCCGATGCGCCCATCAGGCCGATGCGCCAGACCTGACCCTTAAGCGGCCCAAGGCCCGCGCCGATCTCCAGGTCCCAGCGGTCGAGCATGCGGGCGCGGACGGCCGCCTCGTCGACGCCCTCCGGGACCCGGACCGTATTGAGCTGGGGCAGGCGGTGTTCAGGGGCGACCAGCATCTGGAGGCCCAGGGCCTCCAGGCCGGCGACCAGGGCCTCGTGCATCCGGGCGTGCCGGACGAAGACGGCCTGCTGGCCCTCCTCGAACAGGGCGACCAGGGACTCGTGCAGGCCGTAGAGGGCGTTGATCGGGGCGGTGTGGTGATAGGTCCGGCCACCCTCGCCACCCCAGTAGGCCATCAGCAGGCTGACATCGAGCAGCCAGTTGCGCACCGGTGTGGTGCGGGCGGCGACGGCCTCAAGGGCGCGGCGGGAAAAGGCCACCGGCGACAGGCCGGGGGGGGCGGAGAGGCACTTCTGGGTGCCGGAATAGAGCACGTCGGCGTCCCATGCCGCGGCGTCGACGGGCACCCCGCCCAGGGAGGTCACGCAGTCGACGATGGACAGGGCGCCATGGCGGCGGGCCAGGGCGCAGAGGGCGGCGGCGTCGGAGCGGACCCCGGTGGAGGTCTCGGCGTGGACAAAGGCCAGAACCTTGGCGGGCCCGGAGGCGAGGGCGGCCTCGACGGCGGCGACGTCGACGGGCTCGCCCCAGGGGGCATCGACCCGGACGACCTCGGCGCCCGCCCGGCCAGCCATGTCGACCATGCGCCCGCCGAAGACGCCGTTGACGGCGATCACCACCCGGTCGCCGGGCTCAAGCAGGTTCATCAGGGCCGCCTCCATGCCCGCCGTGCCGGGGGCCGGCAGGGGGACGCAGGCGTGGTCGGGGGCGTTGAAGAGGCGCGCCAGGGCCGCCTTGATCTCTTCCATCAGGTCCTGGAAGGCCGGATCCAGGTGGCCCACGGTCGGACGGGACAGGGCGGCAAGCACCCGCGGGCTGACGTCGGAGGGGCCGGGCCCCATGAGAATCCGTCTCGGCGGCTGGAAGCTCTGCATTTCGCCCTCCCTGTTCGGCGCGCGACGATTAGGCGAAGCGCGGGCCCGTGTCAGCACCCACGATCAGCGGAAGGGCGGCTCGTCGAAGCTGCGCAGCTTTCGGGAATGCAGGCCGGCCCCCTCGCGGCGGAGCAGGTCCACCGTGGCGAGGCCGATCTGGAGGTGCTGGCCGATGGCCCGGTCGTAGAAGGCGTTGGCCTGGCCGGGCAGCTTGATCTCGCCATGCAGGGGCTTGTCGGACACGCAAAGGAGTGTGCCGTAGGGCACCCGGAACCGATAGCCCTGGGCGGCGATGGTGGCGCTCTCCATGTCGATGGCCACGGCCCGGGACTGGTTGAACCGGAGGGCGCTGGAGGAATACCGCAGCTCCCAGTTGCGGTCGTCGGTGGTCACCACCGTGCCCGTGCGAAGGCGCCGCTTGAGCGCTTCGCCGCTCTCGCCGGTGACGGACTCGGCGGCGCGGCCGAGGGCGACCTGCACCTCGGCAATGGGCGGGATGGGAATTTCGGGCGGCAGGACGTCGTCGAGGACATGGTCGTCGCGCAGGTAGGCGTGAGCCAGGACATAGTCGCCGATGGTCTGCGACCCGCGCAGGCCGCCGCAATGGCCGATCATCAGCCAGGCCTGCGGCCTGAGCACCGCAAGGTGGTCGGTGATGGTCTTGGCGTTGGATGGGCCGACGCCGATATTCACCAGTGTGATGCCCCGGCGGCCCGGTGCCATCAGGTGGTAGGCCGGCATCTGGTGGCGTCGCCAGGGCGCATCGGCCACGACCTGCTCGGGATTTGGCGTGTCCCGGGTGACCAGGACGCCGCCGGCGGTGGAGAGGGCCGTGTAGCCATCGTCCGCCTTCAGGCGCTCGCAGGACCAGCGGACGAACTCGTCCACGTACCGGTGGTAGTTTGTGAACAGCACATAGGACTGGACGTGCTCGGCGGGCGTACCTGTGTAATGCGTGAGGCGCGCCAGGGAAAAGTCGGTGCGAAGGCCGTCGAAGAGGGCCAAGGGCCGGGCGGCGTCGACGGGGGAAACCCAGAGGCCGTCGGCCACCTCGTCACCGATGTGCGCCAGCTCGGTGGTCGGGAAGTGCCGGGCGATCTCCGCGGACCCGATGTCGGCCCGGGCCAGGTCGACCGAGGCGTCGAGGACGTAGGCGAAGGGGATTTCCTGGGACGAGCGGGCGACAGTGACCGTGACGTCGAAGTCGGCCATGAGCAGGGTTAGCTGCTCGACCAGGAATTCCCTGAAGTGATGGGGCCGGGTGACGGTGGTCTCGTAGGCGCCGGGCGCGCCCAGCCGGGCATAGGCGCGAGCGAGGCGTGGATAGTCCTGGCCTGCAGGCCACTCCAGCCGAAGGGCGGGATAGGCGAAGGCGCCGGAGGCCCGCAGGGCCGGGTCCGGGGCGATGCCTTCGGACAGGAAGGCCCTGAGGGCTTTACGGAGGGTGGTGACGGAGGCGTCGTATTCGGCCTCCAGCGCATCACAGATGCGCTCGGCTTCAGCTTGGACTTTCATGCCCCATCATAGCCCGTCGCGGGCCGAATTCCGAGAGGGAGCGCCGCACAGGATGGACGGCGGGCCAGTTTATGGCCAAAACAATAAGGGATCCGCCCCCTGAGGAACGCCATGCGCCTGTTTAACATCTTCGTTATCGCCGCCATGGTCACGGGGGTCCTGGCGGGCTGGGCCGCCCACAGCTTCCTGTCGCCGGAACAGGCCTCGGCCTTTGCCGAGGGTCTGTCGGTGATCACAACCCTCTTCCTGCGCATGATCAAGATGATCATTGCCCCCCTGGTCTTCGCCACCCTCGTGGCCGGGATCGCCCACATGGAGGACGCCGCGGCCGTCGGCCGGGTGGGAGTGAAGTCCATCGCCTGGTTCCTCCTGGCCTCTATCGTGTCGCTGACCGTGGGCCTCTTGATGGTGCACCTGATCCAGCCGGGTGCCGGGATCACCCTGGACCCCTCGGCCCTGGTCGACCGGGGGGTGGCGCCTGCAGCCAAGCTGACCCTGAAGGAGTTCCTGACCACCCACCTGGTGCCGGACTCGATCATCAAGGCCATGGCCAACAACGAGATCCTGCCCATCGTCGTCTTCTCGGTCTTCGTCGGCACGGCCGTGGCCTCGATCGATGACCGCGCGCCCGCGGTCCTGGCCCTGGTCGAACAGATCTCCTCCATCATGCTGAAGGTGACCGGCTATGTCATGCTGGTGTCGCCGGCGGCCATCTTCGCCTCCCTCGCCTCGGTGATCGCCGTCGAGGGCCTGGACATACTGGGCGCCTACGCCAAGTTCGTGGGCGGCTTCTACCTGTCCCTCGGCGTGCTTTGGACCCTGCTGCTGGCGGCCTTGATCCTGGTGGTGGGGCTCAGGGGACTTAAGCTGGTGGTTGGCATCCGCGAGCCCATGCTCCTGGCCTTTTCCACCGCCTCGTCCGAGGCTGCCTATCCAGGCACGCTGGCGGCGCTCCAGAAGTTCGGCGTCTCGCGCAAGGTGGCCAGCTTCGTCCTGCCCCTCGGCTACTCGTTCAACCTGGACGGGTCGATGATGTACTGCACCTTCGCGACCCTGTTCATCGCCCAGATCTACGGGATCGAACTGACCCTGATGCAGCAGATCACCATGCTGGGCCTGCTGATGGTGACGTCAAAGGGCATGGCCGGGGTGCCCAAGGCCTCGATCGTCGTGATCGCCGCCACCCTCGCCTATTTCGGCCTGCCAGAAGCCGGCATTGGCATCATCCTGGCCGTGGACCAGCTGCTCGACATGGGCCGGTCGGCCACCAACGTGGTGGGCAACTCGGTGGCCAGCGCCGTGGTGGCCAAGTGGGAGAACCAGATCGAGGATCCCCAGGAAGCGGAGGCCCGGCCCGCCTGAGGTCGGTCTTCCGCGGATACGATCCACAGCCTATATTTTCTCGACAATAACTTCCGGCGGACTCCGATGCGCAACACCCTTCGCACCTTCACCTTGCTGGCCGCCCTGACGGCCATCTTCCTGGGGATCGGCTACAGCATGGCCGGTCCCGGGGGCATGCTGATCGCCTTCGGCCTCGCCATGGCCATGAACCTGTTCAGCTACTGGAACTCGGACAAGATCGTCCTGAAGATGTACCGGGCCCAGCCGGTGGATGCCTCCCACCCGGATGCCCGGGTCCGGGCCTATGCCGACGATGTGCTCGAGATGGCGTCACGGGCCGGAATGCCGGCACCAAAGGTCTACATCATCGACCAGGACCAGCCGAACGCCTTTGCCACTGGGCGGAACCCGGACCATGCCGCAGTGGCCGCCACCCGGGGCCTACTGCAGATGCTGGACCGGCGGGAGATCCGGGGCGTCATGGCCCATGAGCTGGCGCACGTGAAGCACCGCGACACCCTGACCATGACCATCACCGCGACGATCGCAGGGGCCATTTCGAGCCTGGCCAACTTCGCCGCCTTCAGCGGCGGATCCGGCGGTGGCGAACGGCGGGGCGGCGGGCTCATGGGCCTGGTGGTCATGATCCTTGCGCCGATTGCAGCGGCCCTGGTCCAGATGGCCATCAGCCGCAGCCGCGAGTATGAGGCCGACCGCGGGGGTGCTGAAATCTCCGGAGATCCCGAGGCCCTGGCCAGCGCCCTCAGCAAGATCGAGGCCTACGCCCACGGCGTGAGAAACCCTGACGCCGAGGCCAATCCGGCCACCAGCCACATGTTCATCATCAATCCGCTTTCGGGCGAAGGGATGGACAACCTGTTCTCCACCCATCCGTCCACAGCCAACCGCGTGGCGGCCCTGATGGAGATGAAGGGCGGGTAACTCGGCCTATTCGGCGGGCTCGGCCTGTCGACGGACCAGCAGCCGGTCGAACTCTGTCCAGACGCCCGCGTCGCCATGCCACTGGCCGCGGGTCGCGGCCTTGGAATACTCGGTCGAGCGGGCCTCGAAGAAGTTGGCGTGCTCGACCCCCGAAAGCATGGACTGCAGCCAGGGCAAGGGGTTTTCCCTGACTCCGTAGACCTCCGGCAGGGACAGCTGGCGCAGGCGCCAATCGGCGATGAACCGGATGTAGGCCTTGATGTCGTCCGGCGTCATGCCCTGGACCTCTCCAGCCGAGAAGGCGAGGTCGATGAACTTGTCTTCCAGCCCGACCACTGTCTTGCAGCAGTCGATGATGTCGTCGGCAACGGAGGGGGTGACCGCCCCGGTCTCCTGATTGAAGGCATGGTAGAGCTTGATGATGCCCTCGCAGTGCAGGCTCTCGTCGCGCACGGACCAGGACACGATCTGCCCCATGCCCTTCATCTTGTTGTGCCGGGGGAAGTTCATCAGCATGGCGAAGCTGGCGAACAGCTGCAGGCCCTCGGTGAAGGCCCCGAACATGGCGAGGGTCCGGGCGATGTCGGCCTCGGTCTCGACCCCGAACTGCTGCATGTAGTCATGCTTGGCCCTGAGTTCCTGGAACTCCAGGAAGGCCGTGAACTCGGAATCGGGCATGCCGATGGTCTCGAGCAGAAGGGCGTAGGCCGCGATGTGGATCGTCTCCATGTTGGAGAACGAGGCCAGCATCATCTTGATCTCGGTCGGGCGGAAGACGCGCGAGTAGCGCTCCATGTAGTTGTTGTTCACCTCGACGTCGGACTGGGTGAAGAACCGGAAGATCTGGGTGAGCAGGTTGCGCTCGCGGTCATTGAGCTTGGTGGCCCAGTCCTTGAGGTCCTCGCCGAGCGGGATCTCTTCGGGCATCCAGTGGACCTGCTGCTGGCGCTTCCAGAAGTCATAGGCCCAGGGATACCGGAAGGGTTTGTAGGCATAGGACGGGGTGAGCAGACCTGGTAGTTGGGACTTGGCGGACACGGTCAGGCTCTCCAGGGAGACAGGGATAGGGTCGGCGGGTTGGAAGTCACTCTAGACATGGCACCGTGCCGATATCTAGTGGGTGTCGAACTACCCAGCCCAACATGTTGTGCACGGGCTGGGGATAGATGGCTTACTGGCAGGCTAGGCATTCCTCGTAGTCGGTCCGAGCGCCTTCGACCATCGCAACGATTTCTGCCGTCTCGGCGCCGGCGTGGGCGGCGCGCTGCACGGACTTGGAGCGCAGGTAGTAGAGGGACTTGCAACCCTGCTCCCAGGCGGTCCAGTGCAGCATGTGCAGGTCCCACTTGTCGACATCTCCCGCCAGGAAGATGTTGACCGACTGAGACTGGCAGATGTCGGGCGTACGGTCAGCGGCCAGTTCGACCACCCAGCGCTGGTCGAGTTCGAAGGCTGTCTTGTAGATGTCCTTCTCGTCCTGGGTCAGGATGTCGAGGTGCTGGACCGAACCCTCGTTCTCGAGAATGGAGTCCCAGACTGGCGGGGTATTCTCGCCGCGGGCCTCGAGCAGGCGCTCGAGGTAGGGATTGCGGACCGCGAAGGTGCCCGACAGGGTCTTGTGCGTGTAGATGTTGGCCGGGATGGGCTCGATGCCCGCGCTGGTCCCGCCGCAGATGATCGAGATCGAGGCGGTCGGGGCAATAGCCAGCTTGTGTGAGAAGCGTTCCATGACACCGCGTTCGGCGGCATCCGGGCAGGGCCCGCGCTCTGCGGCCAGGACGCGTGAGGCGGTGTCGCACTGGCGGCGGAGGTGCTTGAACAGCCGCATGTTCCAGGACTTGGCCAGGGCGGACTCGAAGGGCACGTTCTGCATCTGCAGGAAGGAGTGGAAGCCCATCAGCCCCAGGCCGACCGAGCGCTCGCGCCGGGCGGCGTAGATGGCGTTGGCCATGCGTGGGGGGGCCCGGGTGATGAAGTCCTCGAGGACGTTGTCGAGGAAGCGCATGACATCCTCGATGAAGGTCGGATGGTCACGCCACTCCAGGAAGGTCTCGGCGTTGACCGACGACAGGCAGCAGACGGCGGTGCGCTCCTGCCCCAGGTGATCGAGGCCGGTGTGAAGCATGATCTCCGAGCACAGGTTCGACTGACGCACGGACAGGCCGAGGTCCCGCTGGTGCTGCGGCATGGAGCGGTTCACGGTGTCGGAGAAGATCAGGTAGGGCTCGCCGGTCTGCAGGCGGATCTCGAGGATCTTCTGCCACAGGCTGCGGGCGTCGACCTCCCGCAGGACTTCCCCGGTCTTGGGTGAGCGCAGGCCGAAGGGCGCGCCGTCGCGTACGGCCTCCATGAACTCGTCGGTGATGGAGATCCCGTGGTGGAGGTTGAGCGACTTCCGGTTGAAGTCGCCTGAGGGCTTCCGGATCTCGAGGAACTCCTCGATCTCAGGGTGGTGGATGTCGAGGTACACCGCCGCCGAACCGCGGCGGAGAGAGCCCTGGCTGATGGCCAGGGTCAGGCTGTCCATGACACGGATGAAGGGGATGATGCCGCTGGTCTGGCCGGCGCCCTTGACCTTCTCGCCAATGGACCGGACGCCACCCCAATAGGTGCCGATGCCGCCGCCATTGGAGGCCAGGGCGACGTTCTCGTTCCACACGCCCTGGATGCCGTCGAGGGAATCATTCACCGCGTTCAGGAAGCAGGAAATGGGCAGGCCTCGGTCGGCCCCGCCGTTCGACAACACGGGTGTCGCAGGCATGAACCAAAGGCGCGAGATGTAGTCGTAGACCCGCTGGGCATGGTCTGCGTCATCGGCATAGGCGGTGGCCACCCGGGCGAACATGTCCTGGTAGGACTCGCCGGGAAGGAGGTAACGGTCCTCCAGGGTGGTCTTGCCGAAGTCCGTGAGGAGGGCGTCCCGGGACCGGTCGACCTGGACCTTCCGGACAAGCTGCAATTGGGGACGTTCCGTCGCCTCCACCGCCGCCTTGGCTTCCGCCTGCTCCAGCCGCCTAACGGCTTCACTCCCACTCATGACCCGCACCCGAATTCCTCGCTGGCGGCGCGGTGCGATCCCGCGCCTGCCGCATCCCTATGACTATATCTAGTGGGCGCCCCGCCCGACTACGCAACATCATGGGGCCATGAGCCTCATGAATCGTCAACGGGGCCAGCGGGTTGTCCCCCGGAGTTTTTTGCTAATGAGAGATTAACAGGGGGCTTGACGCTTGAACATGCAGAGGTTTCGACGCGCCCGCGAATCCCTTATCACGAGACTGTGAACGGTTTTTGGAGGTGAGGCGGGGTGGGCTGCGGTGGTCACGGACCCGCCCTGGTCGCGGTTCCCGGAATGGAAAAAGGGCCCGGTCGTGAGACCGGGCCCCCATATTTCCAGGCGTTTCCGCCTGTGATCGAAATCAGAAGTTGATGTCGATCGTCGAACGGCGGTTCAGGGGTTCCTTCACGCCGTCGCCAGTGGCGACCGCGAGTTGGGTTTCACCCTTCCAGTCCACCTGCATCAGCTGCTGGCCGACACCTTGGCCGACCAGGGCGTCTGCAACGGCCTTGGCCCGGCGCTCGGAGAGGCGGGTGTTGTAGGCCGGCGAGCCGGACGAGTCGGTATGGCCGACCACGATCACGCGGGTGGCGTTGCCCGTCTTGGCGTATTCAGCCGCTTCGGTGACGATGGTCTGGGCTTCCGGCGTCAGAACGGATTCATCGAACGGGAAGTAGACCACGAACTGCTTCGCCTCGTAGGCCGGCGGCGCCGGAGGCGGCGGCGGCGGGGGAGGCGGGGGAGGCGGCGG
>CAIZKE010000219.1 GCA_903933475.1 uncultured Alphaproteobacteria bacterium
CGCACCCAGGCCGCCCCGGTCCCAGACCGCCTGGGACTGGCGCGCCACGTCGACAAGGTTGGCATAGAGGGCCTCGGTACGGCGGGCCTGGTGCGCGGGGAAGGCGGTCTGTGCAAGGCGGGCGCCGGCCTCCTGTCCGTAGGCCATCATGGTGAGCACCTCGTCCTGCGTCATGTTCAGGTTCAGGCCGCCCTGCCCGGCGGCCAGGTGAACCCGCGCGATCCGGTCCCGGTGGATGGGCAGGAGCGACAGAAGGACGTCGTTCCAGTTCTGCGAGGTCGCGAACAGGGCGCCGAAGTAGGCGGCCGCCGAGCCGATCGGACGGATCCGGGGTTCACCCGCCTCGTCCAGGATGACCACCCTGCCGATGCCCTCGGCGCCGGGGGGAAGGTCTTCGAAATCGATGGCGTAGGTGGGCCAGTCCGGCAGGGGGGCGTCGAAGAGGTGGATGGGGAAGTTGCTGGTGGACCCTCCGTCGCTGAAAAGCACCCGCCGCCAGGCCGGGCGGAGGTCGTCGGACGACGGCGGCAGGCCGCTGAGCCGCCGGACCCGCCGGGCGGTCTCGACGTCGGCAAGCTCGACGGGGACCGGGCGGAAGAGCCCCGGCACGCTCATGCTCATGCGGGAGGCGACCAGGATGGGCAGGTCCTCCCGGGCGGGAAGGCTGCGGGTTCCCCCGCCCGTGTCACGGGTGTAGGCTTGGAGGTGGTCGAGGATCGCCCGGGGGAACAGTTCCGCCCACTCTGCGGGCCGGTAGCGCCCCTCGGGCCAGGTCTCCGGCAGGGTGTGGGGCTTCTGCTGGGACAGGTTTGAGGCGATGAGCCTGAGCTTGACCGGGGGCGCGCCGGGGCCCTCGAGATCGCCAAAGGTCAGGACCTTTCCGGGCGCAGGGCCAAAGGCGATTTGCTGGATCGACTCGTGGAGCCAGTCGGTGATGGCGGAAACCTCGGCGCCGGGCCGGGTCAGGCCGGTGCAGATGCCGAGACGGGCGTTGAAGCGCACGGCGAGCCGGGCCGCGACAAGGCCGGTCGCGACGATCCCGCCGAGGGCTGCGCCCCCCAGGCCAATGGCGAACCGGGCCAGGCCCATGAGGACGGGGATCGGGTTCTGGTTTCCGAAGGCCCCCGGGGCGGGCCCCGGCCCTCCGGCATAGGCCAGGGCAAGCCCTCCGGCGAAACCAGCCAGAGCGCCCCAGAGGATCGGCCGGCGGAAGGCGGTGAAAAGCCTGGAGGCCAGCCCGCCCCGGCCCTTGAGGACAGCCATCAGGGGCTCGAAGCCCGGCTCCTCCTGGAACAGGTCTCCCAGGGCCCCCGCCCGCGCGTCACAGATCGTCTGCATACGAACGAAGCCGCCGGGATCGCCCCGAACCGTGCGGGCGTACTCCGCCGCTGCCGCCAGGACCCCGGCATTGGCGCCGGCGGAGGTGGCGCCGATAGCGTTCAGCCTGTGCTTCCGCGCCAGTTCGAACACCACGTTGGGGTGGACGACACCGGAGGCGACGCCGCCCTCC
>CAIZKE010000220.1 GCA_903933475.1 uncultured Alphaproteobacteria bacterium
AGCGATCCGCCTCCCGAGACCCTTCGGCTGCACATGAAACAGACCCGATGGGACCTCCGCGGCGAGACCCCGTTCGCCGAGGGCTGGCTGGAAAAGATCAGGCTCTCCGTCGGTCATGCCGACTATGAACATGCGGAGATCGAGGTCGACGCGGGTGCAGTGGGAACCCGCTTCCTGTCCAACGGAACCGAAGGCCGCCTGGAGTTCGTCATGCGCGGTTCAGCGGACCGCCAGAGCGCCTTCGGGATCCAGGGGCTGACCCGCAGCTTCGAGGCCATCGGCGACGAGGCCTTCATCCCGGTCGTGGAGATCAACGAACTCGGCGCCTTCACCCTGCAGCGCTTCGAGTTTGGCCAGGGCGGCGTCGACGCCGGACTGCGGCTCGACACCCGCGAGCTGAGGGCCGAGCTGGATGGCCGGGAGACCAGCCCTCCGGGCGCCGAGTCGGGGCTGGACTGGGCGACGACCCGAGACACCCGGTCCTTCTCGAATGTCTCCGCCTCGGCCGGCCTGTTCTGGAAGCCCTCGGATCCGGTCTTCCTGGCGGCGACCTTCTCCCTGAGCGGCCGCGCGCCCACTGAGTTCGAGCTGTTTGCCGACGGCCCGCATGGCGGGACCTCGACCTGGGAACTCGGGGACCCGACCCTGGAGTCGGAAACCGCCCTGTCGCTTGAGGTGACCCTGCGGTGGACGGGCCCGGATACCCGGATCGAGGCCCATGCCTGGGCCGCCCGGTACGATGGATTCATCGAGGAGCGGCCGACGGGCGAGACCTGGGAGGACCTGCCGGTTTTCCTCTACCAGCAGTCCGACGCCGACTTCACCGGTCTCGAGCTTGAAGCCGAACAGACCCTCCTCCGCCGCGACGCCGGCCTCCTCACCGGCCGGGTCTCAGCCGATGTCGTGCGCGGGGACACGGACTTCGGCGCGCCGCCCCGCATCCCGGCCTACGGGGTCACCGGAGAGATCGCCTGGCGGTCCGACGCATTCGACGCAGCGATCGAGGTCCGCCATGTCGGGGACCAGACTCGCACGGCACCCTTCGAGCTGCAGACGGATGGCTACACGGCGCTGAACACCAGCCTCGCCTGGCGGCCGGTCCCTGATGCCCCAGTGACGCTCAGCCTCCGGGGCCGGAACCTGACCAACGCAGAGATCCGCGAGCACGCCTCCTTCCTGAAGGACATAGCGCCCTCCCCGGCCCGGTCCGTCAGCGCCGCCCTTTCCTGGACCTTCTGAGACGCCCCCTAAACGTGATCGCGGCGGCGCCGGCCAGCGTCAGACCCAGCCGGTGTAATCCGCCAGGGTCTTGCCGGGTTCCGCCTCGAAGCGATCGCGGCGCACCCGCAGGTCGAGGATCCGGTCGAGGCGAAAGGCCCTGAAGTCCTCGCGCTGCTCGCACCAGGCGATCAGGACCTCGGCCCCTGCCGGACCGAAGAGGGCGAGCGGCCGGACCGCACGGTCGGTGATGGCCCCATTCCGGTCTGCGTAGTGGAGCTGCACGCGGCGCTGGGCCTCCACGGCCCGGGCCAGGCGCCCGGACCAGGGCGAGGGCTCACCTTCCGGGCCCGAGACCATGCCAAGGACGTCGGAGGGGACGTTCACGCCCGTCTCCCCGGCGTCTTCGACCCAGCCTGCACCCTCATCGCACCAGGTGCCACTCGGTCTGGCGGCCGGCCAGGTAGATCACCCTCTGGCCGTCGAACAGGGCGCTCTGTTCCAGCTTCATCTGGACGAACTGCCCGCCCCATTCGGGGACCGGGTGGCGGATATTGCCCTCGATCGCATAGGCGGTGTTCGCATGCAGGGGCCAGTCTCCCTGAACCGCCGTCGGGCCCTGGTTGTCCCACATGCCGATGGTCGGTCCGGGCGCATGGCCGACGAAGCCCAGGGGATGGCTGTAGACGCTGGCCCTCAGCCCCGCCTTCCCGGCGGCTTCCAGGGTCGAGGCCAGGATGGCGTTCCCGGTCCGACCGACGGCGAAGTTCCCGGCCAGGAGATCCTGCCAGCGGTTGCCGGCCTGAAGGGCGGCGACAAGGCCCGCCGGCGGTGCGGTCTCGCCCATGCGCAGGACATAGCCCATCTCCTGGGTGTCGGTGCAGAGCTTGAGGTAGCAGAAGCCGACGTCGGTATGCAGGACATCCCCCCGCTGGATGACGCCCTCCTCACCACAGGAGGGACCCGAGGCTGCGCAGGCCGCCCCGCGCCGCTGCAGGTTCACGTCCGGGAAGAACCAGGGCGACAGGCCCAGGCTCTCGAAGCGGCTGCGGATGTACCAGGAGACGTCCTCTGTCCGGGTCACGCCCGGGGTAATGACCCGCTCGCTGAAGGCTTCGGAGATCACGCCCCGGGCGACGGCGACGATCTGGGGATAGACCTGCGCCTCCATGGGCGTGCGGGTCTCGAACCAGCGGATGACCAGGGGTTCGGCTGGAGTCAGGCGCTGCGCGTACTCAGAAGGCAGGGCTTCCAGGAGCCGGTCCCGCAGGGCGGCAGTCAGGCCGTCCGCGATGGGCCATTCCCGCGAGACGTTGATCCCGATGCGCCGGGGGTTCCGGCTGACGATGACCTCGGCCAGGGCTTTCCATTGGGCGTCGAGGTCGCCTCCGGCCCAGGCGGACGTATAGGCCCCGCCAAGTGGGTATCGGTTGACCGACAGCTTCTCGACCGACCCGTCAGCCTTGCGGAAGAAGACCAGCATGGTCGTCCGGCGGGCGGCGTAGGACGGCTGCGGGACCAGGGTGAAATAGACCGGGTCCTCGGCGTACTCGCGGTTGATCACCAGCCACATGTCCAGGCCCGACTCCGCCATCAGGCGGGGCAGCAGGGTTTCGAGCCGGTCGGCCAGGATCCGGTTCTCCACCTCGACCCGGTCGCGCGTCGGCAGGACCGCCAGGCCGTCTGCGGAGGGGATGACCCGTCCCTGGGCCGCCGGCACCGGGGCGCTGGCGGGCGCCGCATCGGGACTCCCCCAAACCAGCAGGGAGAACGTCAGGGCGAGGAAGGGGGCGAGGCGCAAGGCAGGCAAGCTCCGGGAACGACGGGACCGCAGCACACATCCCATGGAAAACTTCCCGGGCAAACGGGTCCCGCTCATCAATCCCTGACGTTGAAGGGCCGGATCTCGATCATGCTGGGGACCGGCATGGGATTGGGGCAGCGCTTCACCCAGGACACCGCCTCTTCGAGGTCGCGGACTTCCCAGATCCAGAACCCCGCCACGAGTTCCCCGGCCGGGGCGAAGGGGCCCGGCCGGACCTCCCGGTCCGCGCCATTGAAGGCCACGCGGACCCCGGCCGCTGAGGGCTGCAGACCATCCGCCAGGACCAGAATGCCCGCAGCCCGGAGTTCGTCATTGAACCGGCCCATGGCGGCCATCATGGCAGGGTCCGGCGGGTCGCCCCTCTCGCTGTCGTCTGTCGCCTTCACACTCACCATCACACGCATGCCGGGCCTCCTGCCTCCGCTTCCGCCACCCGGTCAAGAAAGGCCTGCACTGCCGACTGGAGCTGGTCGGCCGCAGGTGCCTCTAGGGGCAGGTGGGACCCGTTCGCAAGTTCAATGAAGGCCT
>CAIZKE010000221.1 GCA_903933475.1 uncultured Alphaproteobacteria bacterium
GTCCCCGGAGCGTCCCGGATGTCGCCGGGCGCGACCGTCGCGGGCGCGGCGTCGAGCAGGGCGTCGGGGCCCTTCTCCCGGCGGGCCGCCAGCGTCCCCACCGCGGATCCCAGCACCGCCGGGGGATCGCCGCCCTCCACCAGGCCGGCGGCGAAGAGGGCGGCCAGGAGGTCGCCTGTTCCCTTCGGTGCCCGCTCAAGGCGCGAGTGGGTCGCCAGCCAGGCGTTCGTCGCATCGGCCCAGAGGACGCCTGTCCTCGACCCTGCCGGGACCGAAGAGACCAGGACCGGCCGGCCCAGGCTGCGGGCGGCGGCGAGGGCCCCGGCGGCGTCGGCAATCCGAATCCCCGAGAGGCGTTCCAGCTCCCAGGCATTGGGTGCCAAAAGGCTCGCGCGTGGGACCAACTCGAGGGGTAGGGCCTCGGCGACGGCTTGCGCGACATAGAGCCCGCGGTCCTCGTCGCCCAGGATGGGGTCCACCAGGCGCAGGGCCTGCGGACGGTGCGCCGCGACATGGTCCAGGAGACCGGCTGCGGCGGCCACCTGCGCTGCAGAGGCGAAGTATCCGGTGATCACCAGGTCCGCCCGGTCCGCCAGGCCTGAGGCGATCAGCCCGTCAACCTGGCCGGCAAAGACCGCATCGGACACGGATCCGCCCCCAGGGGGACCCAGGCCCGGATGGCGACCGAAGAGGACGGTGGGAAGAAGGGCTGTGCGAAAGCCCAGTTGGGTGAGAACTGCACTCTGCAGGCCGCCGCCGACCCCCGAACCGGCAACGTGGCTGGACAGGATCAGGGCAACCGGCATGGGTTCTTTCGGCCTGCGGCCTAGTAGCGGTAGTGCTCGGGCTTGAAGGGCCCGGCGACCGGCACGTTGATGTAGGCGGCCTGGTCCGAGGTCAGCCGGGTCAGCTTCGCGCCCAGCTTGTCCAGGTGCAGCATGGCCACCTTCTCGTCCAGGTGCTTGGGCAGGGTGTAGACCTGCTTGCCGTAGGCCGCGCCGTTGGTCCACAGCTCGAGCTGGGCCAGGGTCTGGTTGGTGAAGGAGGCGCTCATCACGAAGCTGGGGTGGCCCGTGGCGTTGCCCAGGTTCACCAGCCGGCCCTCGGACAGGACGATGATCTTCTTGCCGTCCGGGAACTCCACGTGGTGGACCTGGTCCTTGATCTTGTCCCAGCGGTAGTTGCGCAGGCCCGAGATCTGGATCTCGGAATCGAAGTGGCCAATGTTGGCGACAATGGCGTTGTTCTTCATCCGCCGCATGTGGTCGACGGTCAGGACGTCCTTGTTGCCGGTGGCGGTGACGAAGATGTCGCCCCTGTCCGCCACGTCGTCCATGGTCTGGACCTCATAGCCCTCCATGGCGGCCTGCAGGGCGCAGATCGGGTCGATCTCGGTGACGATGACCCGGGCACCGCCGTTGCGCAGGCTGGCCGCCGAGCCCTTGCCCACGTCGCCATAGCCCAGGACCACGGCAACCTTGCCGGACAGCATGACGTCCGTGCCCCGGCGGATCGCGTCCACCAGACTCTCGCGGCAGCCGTAGAGGTTGTCGAACTTGGACTTGGTGACGCTGTCATTGACGTTGATGGCGGGGAAGGGCAGCTCGCCGCGGTCGGCCATCTGGTAAAGGCGGTGGACCCCCGTGGTGGTCTCCTCCGAGACGCCGCCGATGGAATTACGGATGGCGGTATAGAAGCCGGGCTTTTCCTTCAGGTACCGCTTCATCACCGCGTAGAGGGCTTCTTCCTCCTCGTTCTGCGGGTTGTCGAGGACTGAGGCGTCCGCTTCCGCCTTGGGCCCCAGCACGCAGAGCAGGGTGGCGTCGCCACCATCGTCGAGAATGAGGTTGGGATAGCCGCCGTCGGCCCATTCGAAGATCCGGTGGGCGTAGTCCCAGTATTCCATAAGGGTCTCGCCCTTGGTGGCGAAGACCGGGGTTCCGGCGTCGGCGATGGCCGCCGCGGCGTGGTCCTGGGTGGAGAAGATGTTGCAGGAGGCCCAGCGCACCTCGGCACCCAGGGCCTCGAGGGTCTGGATCAGGACCGCCGTCTGGATGGTCATGTGCAGGGAGCCGGCGATGCGGGCGCCCTTGAGAGGCTGGGAAGCCCCGAACTCGGCGCGGACGGCCATCAGGCCGGGCATTTCGGTCTCGGCGATCGCAATTTCCTTGCGGCCGAATTCGGCCAGAGAAATGTCCTTCACCACATAGTCGGTCATGTCGGGATTCCTGTCGCGCGGGCCCTGGCCGCTTGAACGGTCCTATACCCCCGACCGGGCCGGGTCGCAACCAGGACATAAAGACTTCTTTATGTGAAGCGGAGTGCGGGCCCATTCACCAGCTCGTCGACAGCCTTCAGGGCCCGCCGCGCGTCGCCCCTGCGGCGGAGACCCGATACAAGCCTTCGGGCCGCCCTCCGGCCCTCGGGGTCGAGGTCCAGCCGGGAGAGAACACCTTCCGCCATCCCCGCGTCATTGAGCAGGCCGAGCGCGTCCTGGGCCTTCCTGAGTCCGGCCTCGAAACCCGGTGCGACCCGTCGCCAGTCCGGGGCCTCGAAGGCGGCCAGGGCGTAGCGGAAGGCCTTGATGCGCAGGCGCAGGGCGTGAAGGTCCTCCGGCCCCAGGGCGTCCGCCGCCTGGCCCTCCCGACGGATGCGTTGCCAGCGGCGGTCAAGGTCAGAGCCCAGCCCCTCCGCGGCACCCCCGGCGTTCCGGGCCCGGCCAGGCCAGTCTCCCGCCTCGGCCAGGAGGAGTCCCTCCAGCAGGGTCAGCCGCGCAGGCGCCGCCGCCAGGCAGGCGGACAGGCCGGCGGCGGCCCGGTGCCGGGCTTCCGAAAGGGCGGTGTCGAGGGCCGGGCCGGATGGCCCCATCGCCATCAGGACGTCCAGTTCCCGCACCTCGCCGCAGGCCCGGGCCAGGTCGCGCAGTCCGGCGCGGACCGTCGCCGCCGGGGCCTCGTCCAGCCGCCTCCGGAAGACCAGTGTCAGGCTTCGCATCCGCCGCAGGGCAACGCGCATCTGGTGGACCGCCTCGACAGAGGGGTCGTTCGCTGTACTCCGGGTCCGGCCTGCCACCTCGGCCAGGCTTCCGAGCAGGGCTTGCCGCAGGGCCTCACCCGTGGTGATCCCCCCGGCCAGGGCGACCTGCGCGGCGCGGGGCCAGGGCCGGTCCGCCGCCAGGTCCGAGCCCCTGGCGGACTTGGTGCGGAGCGAGAGGGTCAGGGGCAGTTCTGCGGCAAGTCGCCGCGCGAGGGTGAGCAGGTCCTCGCGGTCGCCCTCCAGGAGCTCCAGCTCAACCTCGCAGACCACCTCCCTGCGATCCCCCGCCCGGATCTCGCCCTCGTCAAAGGCCGCCTCGATCCGGGAGGCACCCGCCTCGACCACGCCGCTGCGCCGGCGCACATGTACGGAAAATCGCGGTGCGAGCGGGTCCGGGCCGATGGCGGCGAGGCCCAGGCCGGCAAGCTCCGGCCAGGAGAGGTCCAGGTGTCCGGGGGCGACCTCGGCCTCGACCTCGTCCCGGACCAGCCCCAGTCCGGTTTTCAGGGTCTGGACAGTCCGGCCGGCCGCTTCGGTGCGCAGGCGCAGGGAGGCACCCGCGGCCGCGAGGGCTTCGTCGGGGGTGTCGTAATAGTGGGACAGGAGGGCGCGGTCCTGGGGCGGGGCGTTCAGGACCCGCGGAAGCAACCTATCGATCGCGTCAGGGGCGCAGTCGAACTTGATTTCCACCTCGGGCATCACAACCCTCTCCGGACAGCTATTCGTCCTCGTCGAAACGATTGGCCACCAGGGCGACAAGGGCGGCGAGGGCAGCGTCCGCCTCAGCCCCTTCCGCGGCGATGTCGATGCAGCAGCCCGGCCCGGCGGCCAACATCATCAGGCCCATGATCGAACGGGCGTCCACCTCGGCGCCATCCTTTGAGACGTACACCTCCGCTTCGAAGGTGGAGGCTGTCTTCACGAACTTGGCGGATGCGCGGGCGTGAAGCCCGCGCTTATTGATGATCTCGACCCGGGCCCGGGCGGTCACTTGTCCCCTGCCAGGACGTAGGAGGCGACCGAGATGTACTTACGCCCCGCCTCCTGGGCCTGGGCAACGCAGCTGGCGAGGTCAAGCCGGTTTCGGACGCTGGCGAGCTTGATCAGCATGGGCAGGTTCAGGCCGGCGATGACCTCACCCCGGGTCTGCTCCATGACCGAGATGGCAAGGTTCGAAGGCGTGCCCCCGAACATGTCGGTCAGGAGGATGATGCCGGTCCCGTCGTCTACCCGTCCGCAGGCCGAGAGGATGTCTCGTCGCCTCTGCTCCATGTCATCGTCCGGGCCGATGCAGATGGCGGCGATCCCTGACTGGGGCCCGACCACATGTTCCATGGCCAGCAGGAACTCGTCGGCCAGGCGACCGTGGGTCACGATGACGAGGCCGATCATGGGAAGGCTCTCAAGGGGAATTCTCACCCTGTACGGGCGCCGCCGGCGCCGGAAGGCCGACTTGATACGACTCTTCCCGGTCCGCTCCAAGCCGACAAAGTGCATCTGCGATCCGGTGTGGCGCCGAGGCTTCGGTCAGGCGGAGCCGGAGCCGCGGCGCATCCCGCCCGAGTACCGAAAGGGTCTCCCGGTCCGGCATCCGCTCTGGCTCTCCTGCCGTCACTGCAAGGTCGATCCGGCAAAGGTCCAGGCAGGGCAGGCGTACAACACCGGCACCCCGGATCTCAAGCTTGCCGCGCAGGACATCTGGGGCCCTGCCGAAGAGGCATCCGCCGCTCGTCCAGACCAGGGTGCGGTCGTCGGCAACCATTCGGAATCCCAGGTTCAGGGCCCTCAATGCGAGGTCGCTCTTGCCGCTACCCGAGGGACCGAACACCAATGCGCCCCGCCAGCGCCCACCCGACCTCAGGGCGATAAGGCCGGCGTGCAGGATCTCGCTCATGTGACCGGTCTCATGACGCGGGGCGAAGGGGCAGACGGACCCGGAAGCAGGCGCCGGTGGGCTCACCTGCCTCGCCCATGCGGTTCTCTGCCCGGAGGGTGCCGCCCTGGGCCTCCACGATCTGGCGGGCGATGGACAGGCCCAGGCCCGAATTGCCGCCGAAGGCTGAACCCTTGGGCCGGGAGGTGTAAAAGCGCTCGAAGACCGTCTCCAGGTTCTCCGGCGGTATGCCCGGGCCGTCATCCTCCACACGAACCTCGGTGATCCCGGCCTCGCGTGTCAGCAACAGCCGAACCGAACCGCCCGGCGGACTGAAGGAACGGGCGTTGTCGATGAGGTTCCGGAACACCTGGCCGAGCGGCCCTTCCCGTCCCAGGACCGCGGTCTCGCCCTCGGGCCGGGACAGCAGGACCTCCGGGTCCCCTTCCCGGCGGGCGTCGCCGTAAGCCCCGGTCAATTCATCGAGGAGCCGGCCCAGGTCGAAGGTCTGGGGCGCCTCCCGGGACAGTTCCGCATCCAACCGCGAGGCGTTGGAGATGTCCGTGACGAGGCGGTCCATGCGCTGCACGTCCTGCTGGATCACCCCCTGCAGCCGGGCTCGGGCGTCGGGGTCGGACACCAGATCCAGTGTCTCCACCGCCGAGCGCAGGGACGTGAGCGGATTGCGGATTTCATGGGCTACGTCAGCGGCGAAGCGCTCGATGGCGCCCATCCGCTCGGACTGGGCATCCGTCATGGCCTCAAGGGACCGCGTGAGGTCGCCAAGCTCGTCGCCTCGCCTGGCCAGGTCGGGGAGCGAGATGGACCGGACCCGGGACAGCCGCACCCGGTCGGCGGCGCGCGCCAGGCGCCGGACAGGCAGGGCCACCAGGCGGGTCAGGAGGGCCGAGGACAAGAGGGTGACGCCGATGGAGAGCAGGATGAAGGGTACCAGGGCGGCCCTCTGCCGGGCGATGATGCTGTCGACGTCGCCAGCCTCGACCGTGAGGACCCCCAGAACGGCCTGGACATGGCGAATGGGAAAGGAGACCGAGACCACCCGGCCCGCAGGATCGGCGCGGCGGACGCCCGCCACCCTGCGCCCCTCGAGCGCGCCCCTGATCTCAGCCCGGAGCGCGGTCTGCCCCGGCGAGGCTCGGGGCTTGCCGGAGGTTGCCGGGGGGGCAGGCCCCCCTCTCGGACGGGCTGGGGGCAGGATTCCCTCCTCCACCCGGTTGGCGATCCAGTCGCTGTCGGCGATCACCTGCCCCTGGCGGTCAAAGAGCCGCGCCCGCTGGACGCTGGGATTGGCAAGAAGCTGGAGGATTTCGCTGGCCCGGGCGGCGTCAAGGGCCGGGACGGGCTCGCCGACCGTCGCCGCCTGGTCAATCAGGCTGGCCATCAGCTCGCCCTGGGTGGTGAGGCTGTCGATCCGGGCCTCCACCAGGCCCCGGCGCAGCTCGTTCAGCACCAGGGCACCGACAATGAGGACAGCCAGGCCCAGCAGATTGAGGGCGAGGATCAGCCTGCCGAGACGGGACGCTGGCGGCCGGGCCCACCAGCGGCGGCCGGGCTCAGGCTTCGCGGTATCGGTAGCCGACGCCATAGAGGGTTTCGATCGCGTCGAAATCGGGGTCGACCTCCCGGAACTTGCGGCGCATCCGCTTGATGTGGCTGTCGATGGTCCTGTCGTCGACATAGACCTGATCGTCGTAGGCCGCATCCATCAGGTTGTCGCGGCTCTTTACGAATCCGGGCCTCTGGGCGAGGGCCTGGAGCAGCAGGAATTCGGTCACGGTCAGCTTCACGGGCAGGCCGTTCCAGAGACAGTCGTGCCGCGCCGGGTCGAGGGTCAGCTGGCCGCGCTTCAGCGCCCGGGGTGCCACCGCCTCCGGGTCGTCCTCGTCCCCCAGGCCGCCGTTGGCCCGGCGCAGGACGGCTTTTACCCGCTCGATGAGCAAGCGCTGGCTGAAAGGCTTGTGCATGTAGTCGTCGGCGCCGAGGTTGAACCCGAGCAACTCGTCGATCTCGTCGTCCTTGGAGGTGAGGATGATCACCGGCAGGTCCGAGGCGCGACGCAGGCGCCGAAGCACCTCCATGCCGTCCATGCGGGGCATCTTGACGTCGAGTATGGCCAGGTCTGGCGGATCGTTCTCGAGGGCGGCCAGGCCTGAGGCCCCGTCGAAGTAGGCCTTGACCGTATGGCCCTGGCTCTCCAGCGCGAGGCTTACGGAGGTCACGATGTTCTCGTCGTCGTCCACGAGGGTGATACGGGCCATCTGCGGGGTCGGGTCCTTTTCGCCGGTCCTTTAGTCCAAGATAACCCTAGTCGCCCCGATCCGTGGCCTCAATGGGGCGGACGGATCAACCCAGGCCAAGGGCGCGGGCCAGGGCGTCCACCGCCCGGTCGACGTCGGTGTCTGCCATGGTGGGGAAGAGGGGAAGCGAAAGGGCGCTCCGGTACCAGGACGCAGCCCCGGGAAGGTCCGGGGGACCATATCGCTCCACGTAGTAGGGCTGGGCGCTGACGGGAATGTAGTGGACCTGGCTTCCCACGCCTTCCGCGCTCATGGCCTCGACCACTGCCCGGCGGTTGCGGCCCGTCGCCGGGAAGTCGATCCGGACCGTCAGCAGGTGCAGGACGGGGCGGCTCCAGGCCGGGCTGTCCGCGAGCTGGACCACGGGCGCCAGGGGCGCCAGACGCTCGGCGTAGCGGCGTGCCAGATCGCGGCGCCGGGCGGCGAACTGAGGCAGGCGCTTCAGCTGTGACTGGCCAAGGGCGCAGAGGATGTCCGGCAGGCGGTAGTTGAACCCGGGCTCGCGCATTTCATAGAGCCAGGGATCGCCCCCTGCCGGCCGCTCCATGCCGTGACTGCGAAGCCGGCGCATCCGTCCGGCCAGGTCTGCATCCCGGGTGGTGATCATGCCGCCCTCGCCCGTGGCGATGGTCTTGACCGGGTGGAAGGAGAAGGTGGCGGCGGAGGACCGCAGGCCGGACCCGACAGGTTCGGGGCCCTGCCCGAAGTCCGCCGTGGAGCCCAGGGCGTGGGGCGCGTCTTCCACTAGGACGGCACCGGAGGCGGAGGCGACCGCCCCCAGGCCCGGAAGGTCCGCGACATCGCCCCTCAGGTGGACCGGGATCACGGCCCTCAGGGGCCCGGGCCCGGGCCCGGCCCGGTCCAGGGCCTCGGCGAGTGTCTTTGGCGTCATCAGGCCAGTGGCAGGGTCAACGTCGGTGAAGATCACTTCCCCGCCGACGAACCGGACGCTGTTGGCGGTGGACAGGAAGGTGGTCGCGGGCACAGCCACCCGGTCGCCGGGACCGATGTCGAGCCCCAGCATGGCGAGGTGAAGGGCCGCTGTGCCGTTGGAGCAGGCCACGGCGAAGGGTGCCTCCACCGCGGCGGCGAAGGCCTGCTCAAAGGCCTCGACCCCGGGGCCTGTCGTCAGGAAGTCGGATCTCAGGGCCTCGGCCACGGCCGCGATGTCGGACTCGTCGATGTCCTGGCGGCCATAGGGCAGGAAGGCCCTGGAGGTCATCTCAGGCTCCGGCGGGCGCGGGCATGGCGCTGGCCCCTGGACCGGCCAGGAAGCGGAGGAGGCCCTCGTGGGACAGCCATTCCTCATTGGTGTCGCTGGCGTAGGAAAAGCCTTCTGGAACCTGGGGATGGGCGCCGGCGAAAGACTCCCGCGAGAACTCCACGAAGGCCGGCTCGATGGCGTATCGGTCGCCGAGGTCGACGACATGCCGGGCGTCATCCACGGAGATCATCATCTCGTGGAGCTTCTCTCCTGGCCGGATGCCGATGACCCGGATCGGCAGGCCGGGTGCCAGGGCTTCGGCCAGGTCGGTCATCTTCATCGAGGGGATCTTCGGCACGAAGATTTCCCCGCCCCGCATGATGGACAGGGAGGAGAGGACGAAGTCGACCCCCTGGCCCAGGGTGATCCAGAAGCGCGTCATGCGCGGGTCGGTAATCGGCAGATCCCGGGCGCCCTGGGCGATCAGGCGCTGGAACAGGGGCGCCACCGAGCCTCTCGAGCCGACAACGTTCCCATACCGGACCACGGCGAAGCGGGCGCCGATGTCGCCGGACAGGTTGTTAGCCGCCACGAAGGTCTTGTCCGAGGCCAGCTTGGTGGCCCCATACAGGTTGGCGGGGTTGCAGGCCTTGTCGGTGGACAGGGCGATGACCTTCTTCACCCGGTTTGCCAGGGCTGCCCAGACGATGTTCTCCGCCCCCAGGACGTTGGTCTGGATGAATTCCGAAGGGTTGTACTCAGCGGCGGGCACCTGCTTGAGGGCGGCGGCGTGCACCACCACGTCCACCCCGCGGAGGGCCAGGGTCAGCCGTTGGCGGTCGCGGACGTCACCCAGGAAGAACCGCATGCGGCTCATCTGCTCGGGGGAGAACCGCTCGGCCATGTCGACCTGCATTTCGTGCTGCTTCAGCTCGTCCCGGGAAAAGACGATCAGCTTGCGCGGCTCGGCCCGGCTGAGCACGGTATCGATGAAGCGGCGGCCGAAGGATCCGGTCCCGCCGGTCACGAGGACGGTCTTGCCCTCCAGTTCGCCGACATCTGTGGAGAAACGGTTCAACTCAGGTCTCCGAGCGGATTCTTGATACCTTCGTAGCCTGCGCCGCGTCCGGTAAAGAGATCGCTAACCATAATCGGTAAGACATGACGGCATGAACCGCCGACACCTCCTCAGCCTTCTGCCCCTTGTCGCAGCCTCCCCGGCCCTGGCGGCGGGGGGCGGGTCCGCAATTGGTGCCAAACCGAAGCCCACCTTCATCCGACTGCCCCTTGTCCAGGCCAACATCCTGCGCCGGAACCGCACCCGGGGGGTGATCTCACTGGAGAACGGCGTAGACGTAAAGGACCCCAAGCTCCAGGCCCGGATCAGCCAGATACAGCCCCGGCTCAGATCCGACATGGCGCGGCAGCTTGCGCTCTACACCTCAAACCTGGCACCCGGGCAGGCACCCGACCTCGACGTTCTGGCGCCCCTCCTGCAGAAGCAGGTGGACCTCAATGTCGGCGGACCCGGCGCGCGCCTGGTCCTGCTGAACGTCCTGATCAACTGACCCCGAGATCGGCCGCCACGGCGTCCATGAAGGCAGCGAGTTCGACGTCGAGGCTGGTGACGCCCGCAGCGTCATGGGTGGTGAGGGTAACCTCGACCCGGTTCCAGACATTCGCCCATTCGGGATGGTGATCCATCCGCTCGGCCTTCAGGGCGACCCGGGTCATGAAGGCGAAGGCGGCGTTGAAGTCCGCGAAGACAAAGGTCCGCGAGATGGCGTCCCGGTCGCCCGGCAGGTCCCCCCACAGGGGCAGCTTCTCGAGGGCGTCGATGGCGCCGATCCGCACCCGGGAGGTCACGCTGCACCTCCAAAGGTGAGCCCGGTGGCCTCGGCGAGTTCGGACAGGGCCTGGGCCTCGCTGACCACCTTGATGGCCCGCATGCCCAGGGCGGCGGCCGGCTTGCAGTTGATTCCCAGGTCGTCGAGGTAGACGCAGGCAGCGGGCTCGACCTCCAGCTGCTCGCACATCATCAAGTAGATCCGGGGGTCCGGCTTTCGCACCCCCGCCTTCGAGCTTTCGATGATGGCGTGGAAGTGCGGCATGACCCGCCCCATTGCGGTCACCATGGTGGACTCCGAGCCCGGCGAGTGGCTGGAGGCCATGTTGTTGGTGATGCAGCCCACCTTGAACCGCGCCTTGCAGGCCAGCAGGGCATCGACCATGGCCGGCCGCAGGTGACCCGACAGCAGGGGCAGGACCTCGCGCCCGGGCACCGGATGGCCAAGGGCTGAGCTCTCTTCATGGAACAGCCGGTCGAAGCCCGCCGAATCGACTTCGGCCCGCTCAAAGAGCGCCCAGGCGTTGGTGTCCGGATTGGTGGCGTTGACCGTCCGGATCAGGTCCCGGGGCAGGCCCTTCTCTGCCTCGTACCGATTGAAGGCCTCGAAGGGCGAAGAGGTGAAGACCCCGCCAAAATCCCAGATCACCGCCTCGACGCCCATGCTGCTCCCTCCGAAAATCACGCCGCCCAAGCTAGGGCGTTTCCGACTTGAGGGGAACACGCCGCAGGGTGCTAGTGTCCGACCTCATGCCCTCGCCGTCCGCGCCTCGCTTTTCCGATCCACCCTGGGCAGGTCCGCCCGGTTTCGCCATCGGCCTGAAGCGGATCGCGCCCGAAGCCTGGCTGGAGGGCGGCGAGGCGCGGCCCTGGGCGCGCAAGGATCGTCTCTACCGCGCCGTTCCGGACAAGGTCTGGGGCGAGACGCAGGGCTCGCGTTCCGGCCAGGCCGAGGCGGCCGGCCTGGTCGCCGCCTTCCTTGGACTGCGCGCCCGCGCCGACCACCGCCCGCCCCTCCTGGCCGCCGCCCGGAGGGTCCCGGATGATCTGGTGCTGATGGAGCGGCGGGCGGGCGACTGGGCGGTCTCGGCCCTGAGCCTGAGCGCCGGATCCTTCTTCACCGCCGACGAGGCACTCGGAAAGCGGCTGGAGGCCCTTCAC
>CAIZKE010000222.1 GCA_903933475.1 uncultured Alphaproteobacteria bacterium
CAGAAGACCGGCCCGAGGCCGTTGTCGAGGAACCGTCCCCTCCGGAAGCGGAGGCGGGACCCGTTGCCGAGGCTGCCGCCGACGTCGCTGCCGACGTCGCTGCCGACGTCGCTGCCGACGTCGCGCCGCCGGCGCCGCCGGTCGCCGCACCCTTTGCGCCTTCGCCGCCTTCGCCCGCCCGCAGGCGCCCCCGGCGGGCGTCTGATGCGCCGGTCTGGCTGGCCGCCGCCTTCGTCTCCATCCTCTGGGGCCTGGCGCCCATCGCCTTCGCGATCGGCTACCGGCAGGGCAAGGCGCCCTTCGACTATGACCCCTTCGTTCTCCTGGTCCTGGGCGGAATGGCCCTTGGACCGGCGGGCCTGGTCTGGGTGGCCGCCCGGCTCTGGGTGGAGGCCCGACGGCTGCGCGGTGAGAGCGAGCGGGCCGCACGCCTTGCCGACGAGATGGTGGCGCCCGCCGTGGCCGCCGGAATCCGCGCCGGCGAGATCGCCACGGGGCTGGAGGCCGAGATCGCCAGGGCCGGGCAGACTGCAAACCTCGCCTCCAGGAAGCTGGAGGACCTTCGCGCGGCCCTCGAGGCCGAGTCCGGCCGCCTCGACGCCGCCGCACGGCTGGCGGGAGGGTCCGCCGAGACCCTGGCCACGGGACTGGGTCGGGAACGCGAGCGCCTGGAGGGACTGGCCTCGGGTCTCGACGCCCGCACCACCGCCGTCTCCGACGCCATCGCCCGGCAGGCGCGCCTGGTCAGCGAGGTCTCCGACCTGGCCGAGACCCAGCTTCGCGAGGCCGAGGCCTCCCTGACTGCAAGGTCAACGGACTTCACCGAGGCGGCGGGCCGGCTGTCCGACGCCGCCCGCAGCGCGGCTGACGCCGTGGGGACCCAGGCCGGACGCCTGGAGGGCGCAGGCGCCAGCCTGTCAGACCATGTCAGTGGGGTAGAGCGCACCCTCGATACCCGCCGCAACGGCCTGATGGCGGTCGCCCAGTCCCTGCGCGCCGAGCAGGAGGGTCTTGCGGTCCAGTCCGAGGCCCACCTCGCCCGTCTCGCCGAGGTCGGCGGCCAGGCCCGTCTCTCCGCAGCGGACATGCGCGATTCCGCCATCAAGGGTGGCGAGGCCCTGGCCTCGCTGATCCAGGAGGCCGCCGCCCAGTTCCGGGAGTTCGCCGATGTGGCGCGGGCTGAGCGGGACGAGTTCGGACAGTCCACCCGCCACGCCCTCGAAGCTGTGGCTGGCACTGCGGCCCAGGAGCGCGAGCGCCTGGAGTCCCAGACCCGCGCGTCCATCGAGGCCCTCTCGAAGGCGGCGGAGGCCACGCGCCTGGCGTCGAACCAGAATGCCGAAGCGGCCCGGGGACAGGTCGACCAGCTGGCCGAGGCCGCCTTCTCGGCCGGCCAGAAGGCCAACCAGGTCTTCGAGGCGCGGCTGGAAGAGGCCCGTAGCCTCATCGCCCGGTCGGCCCAGATGGTCGAGGAGGCCGGGGACGCCACGGCCCGCCGGCTGGAGGAGGGCGCCACCGCGGCGCGCCGGACCCTGGACGAGCTGGCCGGAATTCTGATGCGCATCGAGGACCGGGTGGCCAGCCTGCCCGAGCGCGCGCGCTCCCAGGCCGAACAGGTAAGGGAGGCGGTCAGTGAGAGCATGGACGGCCTGATGGACCAGGCCCGGCGCACCGCCACCGAGACCCAGGCCATCGACGCGGCCTTCCAGGACCGGGTGCGCCGCAATTTCGAGATGCTGAGCGAGGCCGTGAAGATGATGGGGACGGTGGCCGCCACGGGCGCGCCGCCAGCGCCCTCGACCGCCCCGGCCGCACCCCTTGCCCGGCTGCCAGTCCCACCGGCCGAGCCGCCTTCGACCCCGCCGGACAGTCCCGGGGCGGATGCGCCCCGGCGCAGGCTTCGGCTGACTCCCGCAGCTTCCGCCGAGCCCTCGAGCGCCCCGGTCAGCAACGAGACCTTCGCCGAGATCTTCGAGGCTGCAGGCGGCCCGCCCGAGGCCCTGGACGGCCTTCGGCCCAGGACTGTGGCGCCATCCCCCGCTGAGCCGTCTCCGCCGCTCGCCCCGGCGCCGGGACGGACCCCGCCAGCGGGTTCGGGCTGGACCTGGCGCGACCTTCTGTCGTCCGTAGACGGCGAGGGCGGGGGTCCGCCCCAGGACCAGGGCTCCCTGGACTTCCTCGCCGACGAGATCCGCGCCCTGGGCATTGATCCCATGATCCTGCTTCCCATCACCCGGGTCGATGAGCTGTCCGCCATGATCTCGGACGGGCAGGGGGACTCCGCCCGGGAGCTGGTGCGCCGCCTGGCCCCCGCCGCGACCCGCAAGCTCTCCCGCCGCCTGCTGGAGGAGCCGCGCATGCGCCGGTCGGTCATGGACTTCCTGGCCCGCTACCAGACCGGGGTCGAGACCGCGATCCGGCGCGACCGTTCGGGATGCGAGGTCGGAGCCCTCCTGTCGACGGAGGCGGGCCGGCTCTACCTGCTGGCGGAAGCCGCCGCCGGGGACATTGTATGAGGTCCGTCAGGACCCGAAGTGTGCTGATCGCGATTGTCGCCCTGCTGGCGACCGCCGCTGCGCCGGCCACGAAATCGAAGTCGAAGCCGAAGGCGGGCGGGGTGGATGCACGCACGGCAGACTATGTCTTCACCTACCGCTGGCCGGCCCAGGTCGAGGCCCTGCCGGCCCTGCGCGCCCACCTGGCCGCGGACCAGGCCGAGCGGAAGCGGACCCTCGCAGGTGAGGCGGCTGAAGCCCGCCGGGCCGCCGCAGCGGATCCAGACCTGCGGTTCGTTCCCTATACGCTTTCGGTGGAGTGGCAGGTGGTCGCCGATCTTCCTGGCTGGCTCAGCCTGTCCCAGAGCAACAGCCACTTTGAAGGCGGCGCCCATCCCAATTCGGGTTTCGACTCCCGGGTCTGGGACCGAAAGGCGGGACGGGCCCGGGCGCCCAGGGACCTCTTTGTCTCGGCATCGGCGCTGGACGCCGCGCTGCGGGGTCCGTTCTGCGACGCCCTGGACCGGGAGCGCGCGGTACGCCGGGGTGAGCGGGTGAACCGGGCCAGCGGCGACGGCTTCGACGCCTGCATTGCGCCCTCGGAGCAGACCGTGATCCTGGGTTCCACCGACCGGAAGCACTTCAACCGCATCGGCATTCTGGTCTCGCCCTACGCCGCGGGGTCCTATGCCGAGGGAAGCTACGACATCACCGTGCCGGTCACGCCGGCGGTGCTGCAGGCGGTAAAACCGGAGTTCCGGGCGGCCTTCGGCCCC
>CAIZKE010000223.1 GCA_903933475.1 uncultured Alphaproteobacteria bacterium
GCGGGCCTCCTTGGCGTCCTCGCTGGCGAAGGCGATGCGGATGTTCGAGACCTCGTAGCGCAGCTGCACCTCGGGATCGGGGGTCTCGTAGGACTTGACCATGCCGCGCTTGAGCAGGCGCAGGGTGATGGGCGACCAGGCGCAAAGGCTCTGGCAGTAGGCGGCGAAGCGCTCCTGGAAGTCGGCGTCGGCCACGGCCTCGCCCGCCAGCCCCCAGGCGACGGCCTCCTCGCCGGTCACCGTCCGGTTCTCCATCATGAAGCGCATGGCGCGCTCATACCCCATGGCCTGGGGCAGGGTGATGGTCAGGCCCGCATCCGGCGAGCCGCCAATCCGGGTGTAGCCCGCCATCAGCCGCGCGGAATGGGCGACCAGGCGCACGTCGCAGGCCATGGCCAGGCCCAGACCCGCGCCCACGGCCACCCCGTTGATCCCGCCCACCACCGGCTTGTCGCAGGTCTTGCGCAGGGTCAGCACGAACTGGCCGACCCAGCCGATGTCGTCCAGCTGGGCGGCCTGGGGCGTCAGGGGCGTGTAGGGCTTGGCGTCCGGCGACAAGTCGAGACCCGCGCAGAAGGCGTCGCCGGTCCCGGTCAGGCCCACCACCCAGACATTGTCGTCGGCGGCAGCGGCGCGCACCGCCTCGATCACACCCCAGGCGAGCTCTAGGGAGATGGCGTTCTTCTTCTCGGGCCGGTTCAGGGTGATGATCCGGACGTGGCCTTCGTCGCGGACGGTGACGGGATCGCTCAAGGGGAAAACTCCGGTCTGAGTGGGCGGCAGGGTCAGTTGTCGAGGGCGCCGTGCTCGATCATGTGATCGGCGGCGCTGCCCAGCATCTGCAGGAACATGTCATCACCCCGGGCCGTCCGGGTGACGACCATGGCGGCGAAGAAGGCGGTGAGGAACAACAGGTAGGCGCCCTGGCCATAGTGCCGGCGCAGGTCGGCCCTGTCGTAACCCGTGACGCCATTGGCCTTCAGAGTGTCGAGGTAGAGGTCCAGCAGGGCTGGCTCGTGGGCCCGACGGACCTCTCCGGGCAAGGCACCGGCCAGGAAGTAGGCCAGATCCGTCGGCCCCGCGCCGTAGGCGAAGGACTGCCAGTCCAGGACGGTGACCGGGTGGCCGCCCTCCGGCGCGCCGAACATCATATTGTCAGGGCGGAAGTCGTTGTGCGTCAGGCAGCGGGGCCCGTCATGCCTCTGTCCCAGCCAGGAATAGCGGGTGGAGACCCAGTCCCCGACCTCGGTCCATTCCGGCTTCAGGCGTTCGGCGTAACGATCCTTGAATCCCATCCACAGCATGGCCACGGAATCATCGCCCACGGGAGTGGAGGGGGCGGCCTTCGCGCCCGACACCCAGGGCAGGTCGTCCAGTCCGTCATCGCCCCAGTGCGAGGCGTGCAGCAGACCGGCCTGCACCGTGACCCGGCGGGCCTGCTCCAGGGTCACCCCGCGCAGTTGATCGCCCGGCTCGGCAGGCGCCAGGTCCTCCATCATCAGGACAAAGTTGTGGGTCGCCTCGTCCACGTCGGTGAACCAGCAGCGGGGCGAATGGATCAGGGCCTTCGGCGCCAGGTGCTGGTAGAAGCGCACCTCTCGCAGGTAGTTGCCCAGGGCCACGCCGGTGGCGCGGCTCTCCGGCCCTGCGGCGGGGAACTTGCCGACCAGGGAGTCCGGGGCGCCGTCGCCACGGCGGGCGTAGTCGAGGGTGAAACGGACACTGTCGCCGATCTGGCCCGTGCCCACCGAACGGGCGGTGAAGCTGCGCACCTCGGCGTCGACCCCGCCGGCGGCGAGGACGGCGGTCAGCCAGGCGGCGTCGATGTCGCCGGGTTCGCGGATGTCGGGACGGGTCATGGGCGCGGGTACACGCAAACTTTGTTGAAGGCGATGCGGTCCCCATCACGCCGGCTTAGGTCGAAGCCCCGGAGTTCCCTCGTCATGCCGCACCTCCCGTCCGCACGGACTCTGCCGCACACGCTTCATGACTGTCATATGAAAGCCCGGCGCAGGCGGACGCAAGACTTCCCCGACGTCTCCGGGGACTCAGGCCTCTCCGGCCAGGGCCAGGGCGATATAGTCGAGGGCCAGGACATAGCCCTGCACCCCCAGGCCGGCGACCACCCCGGTGACCCCGGCGCTCATGATGGAGTGGCCGCGCCAGTCCGCCTCGACCGTGCGCTTGTGGATGTTGGAGATGTGCACCTCCACCACCGGGCACTCGCACATTTTCAGGGCGTCCAGCACCGGGGCCGAGAAGTGGCTGAAGCCGGCGGGATTGATTACCAGGCCTGCGTCCTTTCGGGCCGCCTGGATCCAGTCGATCATCTCAAACTCGCGATTGGTCTGGCGGAAGTCGAGGTCGAAGCCGTGCCGCCCTGCCGCCGCACGGCACAGGGCCTCCACGTCGGCCAGGGTGCGCGAGCCGTAGAGATGCGGCTCCCGCTGGCCCAGCAGGTTCAGGTTCGGACCGTTCAGCACATGGACCTGGCGGCTCATGGCGCCCTCCCGCGACAGACACCGCCCGGCGGGGGCGGCGAAAAGGCCTTAGCCCCTCGCGGGGCGGATGTGAACCGGGGGCGCTGAGGTCCGGGGCCGGCGCACATTCAGGACCGGACGCTGGGAGGATCCGGACGGGGATCAGAACGGCGATCCGGAAGGCGCTGCCTCGGGGGCCGACTGGGCTCCAAGTCTGGACAGGTTCGGGATTTCAAATTACGCCTTAGTTGCCAAAAGCTACAAGTCTTTAACTGGGAGGCTAACGTGCCGAAACTTCGTCTAAAATGGCTCTCTCTGGGGGTAAGCCTCGCTTTCCTGCCTGCGCTTGCGCATGCCGCCACAGAGAACCTGGATCCAAATGACTATGTTGGTATTTCGTTCTGGCTGATCTCCATGGCGCTTGTTGCGTCCACCGCATTCTTCTTCCTTGAGACCCAGCGGGTTGCCGGGAAGTGGAAGACCTCGCTGACCGTGTCGGGTCTCGTGACCCTGGTGGCCGCGGTTCACTATTTCTACATGCGGGACATCTGGGTTTCGACCGGTGCTACGCCAACCGTCTATCGCTATATCGACTGGTTGATCACCGTTCCGCTGCTCATGATCGAGTTCTATCTGATCCTGGCCGCGATCACGAAGGTCCCTGCCGGCGTTTTCTGGCGCCTGCTCATCGGTACCTTTGTCATGCTCGTTGGCGGCTATGTCGGTGAAGCGGGTTATGTCGGCGTATGGCCCGCGTTTATCGTGGGCATGATCGGATGGGCCTACATCCTCTACGAAGTGTTCCTGGGGCAGGCCGGGAAGATCAGCGCTGCTGAAGCTCCGGAGTCGGTACAATCCGCCTTCAAGCTGATGCGCTGGATCGTGACTTTTGGCTGGGCGATCTATCCGATCGGCTACTTCGTGGGCTACCTGATGGGTCAAGACCCGTCCAACAGCTCCGCAGCGCTCAACCTGATCTACAACCTCGCAGACGTCGTGAACAAGATTGCCTTCGGTGTAATCATCTGGACGGTTGCGACCTCCGAAACGGACCGCGCTTCTGCGAAGTAGGTCTCGTTGGGCCAGGGATGCGAAGGTGCGGTTCGAAAGCGCCGCCCCTCAAAGCCAGCCCGATCAAGAGTTTGGGTCCCGCCTTCGTGGCGGGACCCAGATATTGGCTTAACGGAAGGCTTGGCGGACCGTGTGTCGGCAAAAAGCGTTCCGCATCGGCTTTCTTGCCGGCGTCCGATTGGGTCTCTAGCCCGGGATCGAGCGGCGTGAGGGCTTAAGGATGGCCGTCCAAGGCCCCTGACCAGACCCGACACAACACCTTGCTACCGTCGGCGCAACACGCTTACGGGCCGCCCGGCCAGATCGCGAACCGCAGGACTCCCGGGCTCGTGCGAACCCGTCTCTTGAATGAGGACTACCCATGTTGCTTCAGGCCTCTCCTGGAAACCGGAAATCCAATCCCATCGCCCTGAAGGCGGCGATCATGGCCGGTGTTTCCGTCTTGTCTTTGATGGGCGCTGCAGTTCAGGCCCAGGAGCGCGCGCCAGTCACGGGTTTTCTGGTCCCAGAGATCATTGTCACCGCCCAAAAGCGGGAAGAAAACGCCAACACCGTGCCCATGTCGATCACGGCTGTGACCGGCGAACAGCTTGTGCGCACCGGTGTCAAAGAGGTCCGCGACCTGACCAAGGTCTCGCCGGGCTTCAGCTATGCCGACTCCTACGTGGGCTCGCCGATCTACACCCTTCGCGGCATCGGCTTCAGCGACATCAGCCTGGGGGGCCGGTCCACCGTCAGCCTCTATCTCGATCAGGCCCCCATCCCTTTCGCGATAGAGGGCCGTGGGGTCATTATGGACCTTGAGCGCGTCGAAGTTCTGAAGGGACCCCAAGGCACACTCTTCGGTCAGAACGCCACTGGGGGTGCGATCAACTTCATTGCGGCAAAGCCCACACCGGGCTTCGCCGCCGGCATTGACGCCAGCTACGGCACATTCAATGCGTTGGACCTGACCGGATTCATCAGCGGGCCTCTGTCAGAGACGGTGGGTGTGCGCCTGGCCGTCCAGACCATCCGGTCGGATCCTTGGCAGAGGAGCTACACCAAGACCGCGGAAAACGGGGCTGATGATCTTCAAAGCGCCCGCCTGACGGTAGCGTGGGAACCCACGGCCCAGCTGAAGGTTCAGGTGAGCCTCAACGGTTCAATCGATAAGTCCGAGGGTCAGGCTGGCCAGCTGATCGGCATTAGCCCGGCCCTGCCGGGCGCAGCGCCCTTTGTTCCCGGGCTCCTGACCTATCCACTGGCTCCTGCCACGTCCCGCGCAGCGGATTTCAATCCCGGCGTGGACTACGGCAAAAACAACCGGTTCCGTCAGATATCGGCGCGTGTCGATTATCAGTTTTCCAACGGAATTGTCCTGACCTCGATCACGAGCGGTAGTCGCTTCGATCAGGATCAGTTGTTGGATATTGACGGCATGACACTGTCCAACTTGAGTCGGGACACGAAAGGTGAAATTGAGTCCTTCTCTGAAGAATTGCGGGTATCTGGTGAACTGAACGGCAATTTAAAGTATACTCTTGGGGCGACTTATTCTGCCGACGATGTCAGGGAATTCAGCCTGAATGATTTTTCTCAGAGCAGCCAGGCACTTTTGTTTACGGGGTTTGGTCTCCCAGCCCTGAAGGGCTTTGGGGACTCCAACAGTCAGAAGACGGATACCCAGGCTGTATTCGCCAGTGTCGACTACGCGATAACTGAAAACGTCAATCTGACGGGCGGGGTACGCTACACCCGGTCGAACAATGACTTTGAGGGGTGCACGTCGGATCCAGGCGATGGCAGCAGTTCGGCAGTCTTCGGTCCCTTCTGGAACTCATTCCGGGCCCAGTTGGGACTGCCCCCGAACCCGCCGATCGCGAACGGTGGGTGCATAACGGCCAATGCTGAGATCACCCCCGGACTGGTGGTGGACAGCTTGAATGAGACCAATGTCGCCTGGCGGGTCGGCACGGAATGGACGCCGCGCGAGCGGACCCTGCTCTATGCCAATGTCAGCAAGGGCTACAAGGCCGGTGGCTTCCCGTCGCTGGGAGGGACATCGGCAAGCCAATATCTGCCGGCAACCCAGGAGTCCGTGGTGGCCTATGAGGCCGGCTTCAAGACCACCACGACCAATCGCAGGCTGCACATCGACGGTGCCCTTTTCTATTATGACTATCAGGACAAGCAGATCCTGGGGCGCGTGCTGGACCCCCTGTTTGGTCCCCTGCTGCAGATGATCAATGTGCCGAAGTCCAGGGTCGCGGGCGCTGAGCTCCAGGCCAGCTGGTTCCCCGTCGAGGGGCTGAGCCTCACCACGGGCCTGTCCTACGTTGACTCTGAAGTGCTTGATGACTTCGTGAACTACAATCCGGACGGGGTCCTGACCAATCTGGGGGGGGAAGCGTTTCCCAACACGCCCAAATGGCAAATGGTTGCCGATATCAATTATGTGTGGCCGATCGGCGATCGTCTCAATGGCTTTGTCGGCGGCGGCGTAAACTACCAGGATGAGACCAATAGCCAATTGGGCGAACTGCCGTCACTCAATGTGAAGGCCTACAGCCTGGTCGACCTTCGCGCCGGTCTCGAAAGCCAGACCGGAAACTGGCGCCTTTGGGCCTGGGGTCGCAATGTGGGGGACGCCTACTATTGGACCGCGGCCAACCGCAACCTCGATACCACTGTGCGGTTTACCGGCCGTCCGGCGACCTTTGGCGTGTCGGTCGGCTACCGGTTCCA
>CAIZKE010000224.1 GCA_903933475.1 uncultured Alphaproteobacteria bacterium
CAGCAGGTCTTTCCTTGCGCGGCAACAAAAGCCGAGATTTCAGATAGGCCAGCCAAGAGGCCATGACCAAATAGTCGGCCGCCAGATCAATCCGAGCTGAACGCGCAGCGGCGACAAACTCAAGATATTGTTCGGCCAATTTCAGGATGGATAGGCGGCGTAAGTCCACCTTCTGGTCCCTGGCCAAGCGCAACAAGACGTGCAGCGGGCCTTCATAGCCATCGACGTCGACGATCAGCGACTCACCATCCTGCGCGGCGCCCTCGGCCGCTTCGAAGTCGAGGCGCGGCTGGAAGCCGTCCGCCTCGCTCATGGCCAGACACCCGCGAGCAGGGACTCGAACCGCGCTTCGGCCTCGGCGCGGTCCAAGGGTTCTGGCCGGCGGGGGATACGCGCCAGAGCCGCCTCGGCCCGGCGGGCCGCCTTGCCGGAAAGGGTGCGGACACCGGCTGCAACCGCCTTCATCTCGGCCATGTCGCCATTGCAGTGCAGGACGACGTCGCAACCCGCGGAGAGGCTGCGTCGGGCGCGCTGGGTCAGGGTTCCAGACAGCGCCTTCATGGACAGGTCGTCGCTCATGACCAGGCCCGAGAAGCCGAGCTGGCCTCGCAGGACCCCCTCGATCACCGCCCGGGAGGTCGTCGCCGGCCGCCGGGGGTCCAGGGCCCGGTAGAGCACGTGGGCGGTCATGGCCAGGGGCATGTCCGACAGGGCCTGGAAGGGCGCGAAGTCGATCGATTCCAGAGTTTCGGCCGAAGCCTCGACCACGGGAAGGTCGAAATGGCTGTCCGCGGCGGCGCGCCCGTGCCCCGGGATGTGCTTGATCACCGGCAGGACGCCACCGGCGATCAGGCCCTCGGCCACCGCCCGGCCCAGGCGGGACACGGTTTCCGGCGTCGACCCGTAAGCGCGGTCACCGATGATGTCGTGGGCGCCAGGCTGGGGGACATCAAGGACCGGCGCGCAGTCGACATTCACCCCAAGTCGGAAGAGGTCGTCAGCCATCAGCCGGGCGCCGAGCCGCGCCGCCTCACGCTGGGTCTCCGCGCCCCCGGAAAGGCGGCCGAAGACACCGCCGGGCGGATAGCGCCGCCAGTGCGGCGGGCCGAACCTTTGGACGCGCCCGCCCTCCTGGTCGATCAGGACCGGGGCGTTGTCCCGCCCGACCGTAGCCCTCAGGGCGTCGATGAGGCGCCGGACCTGGTCCGGAGACTGGATGTTCCGGGCGAAGAGGATGAATCCCCAGGGCTGGACGTCCCGGAAGAAGGCCGCCTCGGGGACCGAGAGTTCCAGCCCTTCACAGCCGTAGATGGCCGCCGATGCGCTCATCTCACGAAGCACGACTTCCCGGCCGCCTTCAGCCGGTCGCAGAAGGCATTCGCCGAGACCCGGTCTGGGAAGCCCGTCACCGTGGTGCGGTAGAGGGTGGAGCCATCGCGCTCGACCTTTTCGACCCGCTTGCCCCTACCCTCGCCGCCAGCGCGGCTCACGGCAGCGCTCCATTCCTTGGAAGCGATGGCCTCGGACGAGAAGGCGCCGATCTGGACAACCGCCCCGCCGCCAGAGGGAGCGGGCGCTGGCGCGGGCTTGGTTGGGGGCTTCTCAACGGGTTTAACGGCTGGCGTCTCCGCAGGCCTTACGGGTGCCGGCGCAGGCTTCGGAAGAACAGTCACCGGCGCGGGAGGCGGCGAGGCGGTGGCGGTCGGCGGGACGGCGGTGACAGGCTGCACAGTGGCCTGGGCTGCCGGCGGAAGGGGGCCCTGGACCGGGGGCGCCAGCGGCCTGGGAAGCGGCTGCTCTGGCGGCGGTGTAAAGTTGGGCTGGGACGGAGAAGGCTCGCCGTCCGCCTGCTGGTAGATCTTCAGGCCGGCCGGGGGGTCGACAGCCGTCGTCCCGCCAGCCGGGGGCGCCGCCCGCAGGTCGCCCACAGGAGTCCCAATGGTCTTTGGCACCCGGGCACCCTGGGAAAGACCGCCCCGGTAGAAGGCGAAGAGCGCCGCTGCCAGCGCCAGCAGGAGCAGGATGGACAGGATCAGGGTCAGGGGCGCAGGGCCCCGGGGTGCCGGCGCCTCGCGGCGATCGAAGGCGAGAGGCTCATCCTGCGGCGGCCCGCCGCGGCGATCGTAATCAGACATGGCCAGTCCTGTCCCCAGCGCGCGAATCATCCGGATCCCGCGCCTCGGCTCCAGTCTAGCCGCCCAGGCGCGTCAGGCGCACCCCGACGGGTCAGGTCAGCTCCAGACCTCGAGATGGAAGAGCCGCTTGTGTTCCTCGATGGCGAAGCGGTCGGTCATGCCGGCGATGTAATCGCAAACCCGCCGGGCCCGGTCAGCTGCATCCCGGCCGTCGATTGTGGCGAAGATCTCGGTGGGCAGGACGTCCGGCTCGCTCATGAACAGGGCGAACATCTCTGCGAGGATCCGGCGGGCCTGGCTGCGGGTGCGGTTGACCCGCCAGTGCCGGTACATTCGGGTCATCAGGAATTCGCGCAGGGCCCCGAGGTCCTCGAGCATGGGCCGGGAGAAGGCGACCAGGGCATGGTCCAGGCCCCGGACGGCGTCGGCCGAATCGACCCGGGTCTGGGCCGCACGACGTCCCGTCTCGGCGATGACATCGTCGACCATGGCCCCGATCATCCGGCGCACAGCCTCCATCCGCACGATACCGGCATCGACGTCGGGATAGTCCCGGCGCACCCCGTGCAGGATCGGGCCGATCAGGGGAACGTCGAGCAGGTCCTCCAGGCCGAACATGCCGGCCACCACGCCATCATCCACGTCATGGTTGTTGTAGGCGATATCATCGGCCAGGGCGGCCACCTGGGCCTCGGCCGAGGCCCAGCCCCCCAGTTCGAGGCTGTAGTCCCGATCGAATGCTGCCACGGCGCTCCAGGACGGCCGTCCCAGCCGGGAGGTGACCGGACCGTTGTGCTTGATGACCCCCTCCAGGGTCTCCCAGGTGAGGTTCAACCCGATCCAGAGCGGATAGCGGCGCTCGAGTTCGGTCACCACCCGGAAG
>CAIZKE010000225.1 GCA_903933475.1 uncultured Alphaproteobacteria bacterium
GCCTGGGCGTTTCGCTCGACCGGACCGGCGCGGCTGCAATCGGCCCCGAGGCCTGGCTGGACGGGCTGGAGGCGCGCCTCTCCGCCCTCGGGCTGGAGGGCCGGCCCGCCGGGCGGGCGGAGATGGAGGCCATGGCGTTGGGTCTGGGGTCCCGGTTCCCCCGCGCCTTTGTCACGCCGCAGGACTGGCGGATCGAACCGCAGGCCGCCCTGCAGGCCATGGCCAGGCGGCTTCAGGACCTGGGCGGGACCCTTGAGACCGGAGCCTTCACCCTCCAGGACCTGGAGGAAGCCGTCAGCCCCGTCGTTCTGGCCACGGGCGCGGACCGGCGACTGGAGGGCCTGGTGCCGGAACTCGCCAGCCTGTCACCGATCAAGGGTCAGATTCTCTGGCAACCGGGGGGTGCCTTGCCGCCCACGGGCGTGATCCGTGCACCGGGCACCTATCTCCTGGGATCGGGCGGCGGGCTGCTGGCCGGGGCGACCATGGAGGCGGGGCGATCCGACCTGACGGTGGACCTGGGGGGCCAGGCAGAACTGCGCCAGGCCCTGGCGGATGTCTTTCCCGCGCTGGCGACAGAGGGTTGGGTCACGCGGGTCGGCGTGCGGGCAGCGAGCCCGGACGGCCTGCCCCTGGCGGGCGCCGCCTCACGGCCCGGCGTCTTCCTTGCCGTGGGGGCCCGGCGAAATGGCTGGCTGCTGGCGCCCCTCGTCGCGAAGATTGTCACTGCAGCGATCACCGGCGAGGATGCCGGCCGGTGGGCCGCGCGACTCGATCCCTTGCGGTTTTCGCGAAACGGAAACGGGGAGAAATAACGTGAGCGGGTTCGACTTCACCGAGGCCCAGCTGGAGCTGCGCGAGGGCGTCCGAAGGCTCTGCGAGGACTTTGACGCCGACTATTGGCGCCAGGTCGATGAGACCGGCGACTTTCCCGAAGCCTTCGTATCCGCCATGGCCTCCGGGGGCTGGCTCGGCGCGGCCATGCCCGAGGCCCTGGGTGGGGCTGGCCTGGGACTGACCGAGGCAGCCCTTGTCATGCAGGCCGTGGCAGAGTCCGGGGCGGGCTTTTCCGGTGCCAGCGCCGTGCACCTGAACATTTTCGGCCCCATGCCGATCGTGAAGTTCGGGTCTGAGGCCCAGAAGGCCAGCACGATCCCGCGGCTGATCGATGGCCGCGACCGGATGTGCTTCGCCGTCACCGAGCCGGACTCCGGCCTGGACACGGCCAGCCTGACCACCCGTGCCGAACGGCGGGGGAACGGCTGGGTGATCAACGGGCGCAAGGTCTGGACGACCATGGCCCAGAGAGCGAACAAGATCCTGATCATTGCCCGGACGACCCCGCGGGAGGAGGTCAAGCGGCCCATCGAAGGGCTGAGCCTGTTCTATACGGACTTCGACCGCAGCCGGATCACGGCCACGGTGATCCCGAAGATGGGTCGCAAGGCCATCGAGTCGAACAGCGTCTTCATCGATAACCTCGAGGTCCCTGGGGAGGACCTGGTCGGGGAGGAGGGTAAGGGGTTCGCCTACCTCCTCTCAGGGCTCAACCCCGAACGTGTGCTGATTGGCGCGGAGGCGGTGGGCCTGGGGCGCGCTGCCCTGAAGCGCGCGGCGGACTACGCTCGGGAGCGGCGGGTCTTCGGTCGGCCAATCGGCCAGAACCAGGGCATAGCCCATCCCCTGGCCCGGGCCTGGATGGGTCTGGAGGCCGCCAGCCTTATGGCCTTCCGCGCCGCCGCCCTCTTTGACGCTGGAAAGCCCTGTGGTGCAGAGGCCAACGCAGCCAAGTACCTGGGCGGGGAGGCGGGCTTCGCCGCCTGCGAGGCGGCGGTCCTGACCCACGGAGGCATGGGTTACGCCAAGGAGTACCATGTCGAGCGTTACTTCCGGGAGGCGATGATCGCCCGCATCGCGCCGGTCAGCCGGGAAATGATCTGCAACTTCATTGCTGAACAGGTGCTGGACCTGCCCAAGAGCTACTGATATTCATAGACTGTTAACCAGGGTAAACGGGCATAGTTAATTGACCGTTTACCATACCGGGGCACCATCCGGGCATGTCGATCAGTGGAATCAGGTCCGCCGTCCAAACCATCATCCAGCGCGCCGGCGCTGCGACGGGGGTGGATTCTGGCTATCTGATGAAGACGGCCCAGCGGGAGAGCAGCTTCAATCCCACCGCGCGGGCCTCGACCTCCTCGGCGGCTGGCCTCTTCCAGTTCACCGAGCAGACCTGGCTGGCCACGGTCAAACAGTACGGCGATCGCCATGGCCTCGGGGCCTATGCCGACCAGGTGCGCAAGACCCCGGAAGGCCGGTACGTCGTCGATGCCGGTGCCCGTCAGGCGGTACTGGATCTGAGGCTTGATCCCAACGCCGCCTCGGTTATGGCGGGCGAACTCACCTCGCAGAACGCCGCCTATCTCAAGGGGCGCATCGGACGTGAACCAAACCAGGGTGAGCTCTACATGGCCCATTTCCTGGGACCGATGGGATCGGCCCGCCTGATCGACGCGGTTGAGTCCCAGCCCATGGCACCTGCGGTCACGATCTTCCCCGATGCGGCGCGGGCTAATCCGACCATTTTCTACAAGGCGGGGCGTCCCGCGACGGTCCAGGAGGTCTACGCCGACCTCGCCCGGACCGGGGCCGCCACGGTCCCGCTGAAAACACCCCAGCCCGCCGACTTCATCCAATACGCCAACAGCCGGGGCACCGACGTTCAGCGCGAGCAGGAAATGCTGATGGCTCTCATCCTGGGCGGCGGCCGAAACTCGGACTCCGCCAGCCCCGGCATGCGCCTTGGCGGCTCCCTGTTCTCGACCGAAATGCTCAGGGTCCTGGCGGACGTTGCTGCAGACTCGGGTTCCGGCCAGAAGCGGTCCGGTGGCTCCTCAGGCGGTTGAGCCTGATGCCTCCGGAGGCTCAGGCCGCCGCGCCCGCCAAATAGAGGGCCTCAATCTCTTCGCTGGAGTATCCCAGTTCCCCAAGCACTTCCCGCGTGTGTTGCCCCAAGGTGGGCGGGGCAGGGCGCAGACTGGCGTCGGCACCCGGGAAGCGGGCCGGGGCTGCCGGTGATCGGAAGCTTCCACCCTGGCCGTCCTCGACATCGACCCAGCCGCCGGCTGCAGCGACCTGCGGGTCGGCCACGACCTCCGCTGGTGTCTGGACAGGTGCCCAGACGAGATCCTCGCCATCAAGGCGCGCCCGGACTTCCGCGAAGGGGAAACCGCTGAAGGCCGCTTCAAGTTCCTGGACAAGGGCGGCGCTGTGGATGCGCCGGGAGCGACCGTTGGCGTACCGTTCATCTTCTGCAAGTTCCGGCCGCCCGCAGGCCCGGGTCAGCGCCTTCCAGTCCGCCCCGCCGCCGCGCGGGTTGAGCACGAACCAGTGGTCGTCGGAACTGCGGTAGAAGTTCGCCAGGGGATCGAAGGGGTCCGTCCGGGGTCGGTTCGAGGCCAGGCGGCCGAACGCCAGCTGGACCGCCATGTCGGAGGAGACCGTGTAGACGCCCGTGGCGAGCAGGGAGGTCTGCACGACCCGGCCCAGGCCCGTCTGGCTGCGCTCGTAGAGGGCGGCCAGTATGGCCGAGACCGTGGCCATGGAGGTGGTGTGATCACCCACCCCGGTGCGCAGGATAAAGGGATCCGTGCCCTTGGGGGCGTGCATCCGCGCCACGCCCGAGCGTGCCCAGAAGGCAGTGACGTCAAAGCCCGGAAGATGGGCGTCGGGTCCCTCCAGCCCGTAGCCGGTGACCATGGCGTAGACGAGACGAGGATTGTCCTTTCGCAGGGTGGCTTCATCCAGGCCCGCGCGCTTCAGGGCTGCCGGGCGAACATTGGTCAAGAAGACATCCGCCGACGCCGCAAGCCGCGCCAGGGCGTCCCGTCCTTCTGGCTTCGAAATGTCCAGCACGACCGCGCGTTTGCCCCGGTTGTCGACGGCAAAGGTTGGATTTCCGGCGACGGCGTTCTTCGTGTCGGCGAAGACATGGCGCATGGGATCGCCCTCTGGGCGCTCGACCTTGATGACATCGGCACCCCAGTCGCCCAGGATACCCGCTGCGCCCGGCGCAGCGATGTAGGAAGCAAACTCTACGACTTTCAATCCTTTGAGTAGCATATCCTCATCCCTAAAACAGGCGTTTGCGTCTCGGAACTCGTATCGAATCAACGCCGAGGGGTCACGGTAAAATTTCGTTAAACTTGATGCGCCATTAATGGTGACCTTGTGAAGTGTTGGCCTTCCGATGAGTTTGGGCAGGCTTTGATTACCCGGGAGGCGGTCATCCGCACCATTCTGAGAGGCGCCACTCCGGAGGAGCGGGCCAAGGCTGCAGAGCAGTTGTGCCTGACCATTGAACGGTCGAGCCTGACGGAAGCCGGGCGGCAGGCCGCCGAGGAAATTCTCCCCATCCTTGCCAGCGATGCCTGCGACCTGGTTCGTCGTGCTCTGTCAATTACCCTCAAGGCGTCTCCAGTCGTTCCCCGCTACATCGCCATCAAGCTAGCCAAGGATGTGGAGAGCGTTTGCCTGCCCATCCTGTCCGCATCCCCTGTCTTTACAGAGGAGGATCTGATCGAGATCGCGCGGGTGGGCGGTGCCTCCCGACAGGTGGTGATCGCGAAGCGCAGGCGGGTTTCCTTCGGCCTTGCGGATTCCATCATCGAAAACGGTGTGGAACGCGCCATCGAGGCCGTGTGCGCCAACGACAACGCCGAGATTTCCGAGCCGTCCCTGCGGCGCGTGGTCGAGAGGTTTCCCAGGTCGGAGCCTGTTCTTAGCGCCATCGCCTACAGAAAGTCGCTTCCCCTGTCCGTAACAGAGAAGCTTGTGAAGCTGGTCAACGACGCTGTGCTTGACCATCTGGTGAGCCACCACGAGATTCCCCCGGACATTGCTGTGGCGATCGCTGTCGGGGCCTATGAGCGCGCGACCATTGACCTGGTCGACCAGGCTGGCCTTACAGGCGACCCTGGGAAGTTCGTCTCCCACCTCAATCACCACGACCGGCTGACGGCGTCCCTGCTGCTCCGCTCCTTGGCCAATGGCCACATAACGTTCCTGGAACATGGGCTCGCCGAACTGGCCAAGGCACCGCACAGACGCGCGCGCATGATGGTGCATGATGCCGGTCCCCTGGGGCTGAAGGCCATCTATGAGCGGGCTGGCTTGCCCATGCGCCTCTTTCCGGCTTTCCGGGCCGGGGTCGACGCCTGGAAGTCACTGGAGGCGGAGGGGGGCTTTCTGGATCGCTCCCGCCTCCAGGCCCTGATGCTCGAGCGTTTCCTGAGCAGCGACGACGTTGAGTTCTACGTCCTGCAGGATGATCTCGCCTACCTTCTTGAGCGGCTTGACCCGCGGTCGGACGCGATGGCCGAGAGAGGCGCTGAGCAAAGGCAGTCGGCCTGAAGGATCAGTCCGCGGGGGGGTTGCCACCGGCCCGAGGGCACGATCATCATGGCGTCATGACCGACATCGCCCCCGACAGCGCCATCAAGCCCGCGGCCACCATCCTCCTGCTCAGGGATCAACCCGAGTTTGAAGTGCTGATGGTCAAGCGGCATCACCAGATTGACTTTGCCTCGGGCGCCCTGGTCTTCCCCGGTGGCAAGAGCCACGAGCGGGACCATGCGGCGACCTGGGAACAGTACACCCTGGGCTTTGAAGCCTTCGACGAGGTCCAGAGGCCCTTGAGGATCGCGGCGATCCGCGAGGTTTTTGAGGAGGCTGGAATCCTCTTGGCGAGGACGCCCGAGGGCGAGATGTTCCGGGGCGAGGCCGCCCCGATGGATATCCGCAAGGCCGTCGACTCAGGGGATCTGGACTTCCTGGACGTCGTACGCGACCTGGGCGTACGCCTCGACCTGAGCGCTCTCACCGTGTTCGCACGGTGGATCACGCCGCCCCTTACGCCCAAGCGGTTCGACACCTGGTTCTACGCCGTGAGGGCGCCCGAGGATCAGCTTGCCGCTTGCGATGGACGCGAGACCGTGGACGCCGAATGGATCGCGCCCCGGCAAGTGCTGTCCCTGGCCGACAGCGGTCAGAGGAAGGTGATTTTCCCGACCCGGATGAACGTCCAGCTGCTTTCGGAGGCTTCGAGCGCTGGAGATTGCATCGAGCGCGCCAGCCGCCGCACCCTCGTGACCGTCCTGCCCAAAATCGAGGATCGTCCTGGAGGGAGGGTTCTGACCCTGCCGCCCGAAGCCGGTTATGGAGATGTAGCCGAGCCGCTCGAAAGCGTCATGTAGGCAGTATTCCGCGATCCCGGGTGCGGGTTCTCAGCCTTCGGGGTCAAAGGCGGCCACTGTCGCTTCAAGCTCAAGTACGAGGGCCTTGCCGACGGGGTCATTGTCAGTCCGTATGTCGTTCCGGGCTGCCGCCTTGATCGCTTCCACGTGCACTCCGACCAGTGCCAGTGGAGCCGACCTACGTCTGTCGGCGCTGTCGATCAGCCTGCAAAGCGTTCCGGCGATCTGCGAGATGATCGGAAAGCCGTAGGTCGCCCCGAGCCCCTTCAGGTCGTGAGCGCAGTGATACAGCGCCTCCATGTTGCCTTCATTCCGCCCCTGGGATTGGACGGCCGACATGGCGCCTTCCATGCGGGTGATCTCGATCTTGAGCCACTCGTCGAAGTTCACCGCCATGGCGGCAAGGGCAGCCTCGGCGCGGGCCACGGCATTGGGATCGATGCGAAGACGTCTTGGGCTGGCGGTCGACATGGGAGGTGCCTGTACCCTGGGAAGGACAACGTCATCACCTTGACACGGTCCGGTTAACGACCGGTGGAGGCATCAGACGGAAAACTGCTCGGCAAGGACCCGTTCCTGCAGGCCTCTGCCAGCGTCGAAGAGCATGGTCATAGAGGCGGCCGTATCCTCGGCGACGCTGACCTCGACCACGTCCCGGACCTCGAAATTGTCCGCCACTGCGCTGACAGGGCGCTTGTCGGGGTCGAGAACCTGGAAGCAGACCTGGGCGGCATGAGGCAGCAGGGCTCCGCGCCAGCGGCGGGGCCGAAAGGCGCTGATCGGCGTCAGCGCCAGGACGCGGGCCTCCAGGGGAACGATGGGGCCATGGGCAGACAGGTTGTACGCCGTCGATCCCGCCGGAGTGGCCACAAGGGCGCCATCGCAGGACAACTCCTCCAGGCGGACAGTCCCGTCGATCACGATCCGCAGCTTGGCCGTCTGCCGGGTCTGGCGAAGAAGTGAGACCTCGTTCACCGCCATGGCAGTGAAGCTCTGTCCCGAACTGTCCACGGCGGTCATGGTGAGGGGGTGGATTTCCGCGTGTTCCGCAGCGGCGATCCTGTCCGTGAGGCCGTTCTCCGAGAAGTCATTCATCAGGAAGCCGACCGACCCCCGGTTCATCCCGTAGATCGGCACCCGACGTGCGATGGGAAGGTGCAATACCTCAAGCATGAAGCCGTCGCCGCCAAGGGCCACGATGACCTCGGCGTCCTCCGGAGCTACGCCGCCATAGCGCTTCGTGAGGCGATTCCGCCCGGCCACCGCCTCAGGTCGGTCGCTGCTCAGGAAGGCGAGGCGCATAGGCTTTCCAACGATCGCGAAGGACAGGGAGGGCATGAGCGCAGGATCGGCCGGGAAGTCAAACCTGACCGCGTCAGAGGGCGGCCACGCCCTTGCGGAAGGCCGTTACCGCCACGCCCGGGCCAAGCTGGGCCAGAGTTGCGGTCGCCTTACGCACCGCTTCTTCGTCGCCCCCGGGCCGGCCCTTGTTGACGTCCCTGAGCAAGCTCAGAATGGCGGGGAAGGCGGTCTTATCGAGGCCGATGGCAGCGCAGGCCATAGCGAGCAGTTCCGGCGACCCGGACTGGATCGCCTTGCGGATATCCGTCGGATCGAAGCGGCCCAGGGTCGCCAGGACAGACACGAACATGGAAAGCCGCTTTTCCCTCAGGGCCTTGATGAGGTGACCTGGCCGGAGTTCACCGGCCATGTCGAGCTTGGCGATGAGCTTCCGTTCCCGCCGCTCCTCTTCGGTCTCGCCCAGAGGAATTGTCTGTGTCTGCCCCCCTGGGATGCCCGCTCGGGCTTCGCGGACGGACTGGTTGAGGGCCCGGTCGAGGGCCTGGACGTCCAGTTTGAACTTTTCGCCGAGAGACTTCCGCAGGGTCTGGCCAACCCAGGCATAGAGATAGCCGGCCAGTTCGTCGTTCAGTCCGGCATGCCCCGCCAGGGGTGCGCGCAGAGTTTCAACCTTCTCGGCCTCTCGGATAAGCGCATAGAGGTGGTCGACGGTTATTTCTGCGGACTGATTGTTGACCAGTGCGGTCATCACCTCCGGAACGGAGCCCTTGACGATCGCATCGACGATCAGCGCGCTGATATCCGGCCGCCGCGCCACCTCGACCTGATGCTCAAGCGTGGCCTCGACGAGGATGCGGATGAGGTCGGGATCCTTGAGGATGGGGCTCTTCGCGATGATCGGCCGCGCAATTTCGATGTCGTCGAAGGACAGGATGTTGATCATGGCGGCTGGAGCCCAGTCCGCCGTACAAATCTTGTCGGCAAGCCGCAGCCGAATGTCATGCTCCGCCTGAAATACCAGATCAAAGAAGACCTGGGAAAGCAGGGCCTGGACCCTGGGATTGTTCAGGTCTTCTGTGTTGTCATTGCAGAGATCGACGAGTTCAAGGAGCAGGCGCTCGCGATCCCGCGCCTCACGGCTCTTTGCGAGCCGCATGACGTCGTCCAACCTGCCGCGCAACAGCAATTTGCCCCGCAAGACCTACACCCCGAGTCAGAGCCTGTTAGATGGTTGGGCTCGCGAGTCACTCCAGAACGTACGCGCTGGTGTACCAGCGTAACCTCCCTGAGGAACCCTCACGGAAAGCTAAACTAAAAGTTGAGGCCTGTCATGAGCACACCGGTGATTCTCACCCTTGATCAGGGAACCACTTCGACCCGAGCCATCCTCTTTGATGCCGCGGGTTCCGAAATCGCCTCGGCTTCACGAAGCCTTGTGCAGCACTATCCCGGGGACGGATGCGTCGAGCATGACGCCCGGGAGATCATCACGGCGTCGAAGGCCGTCCTGCGAGAGGCTTTGGATCGCGGAGGCCGCAAGGCCGGCGATGTCGCGGCCATCGGGGTGACTAATCAGCGGGAAACCGTCGTCGTCTGGGACCGCCGTACCGGAGAGCCTGTCAGCCGGGCCCTAGTCTGGCAGGACCGCCGCACGGCGCCCGCCTGCGAAGCACTCCGGCAGCGGGGGGTCGAACCGAGGGTGACGGCCCTGACCGGGCTTTTGCTCGATCCCTACTTCTCGGGTACCAAGCTCGCCTGGATCCTCGACAGCCAACCCGGCCTACGGAGGCGTGCGGAGGCCGGTGATCTGCTCGCGGGTACCATGGACTGCTGGGTGATCTGGAACCTGACCGGCGGCGCCGTCCATGCGACCGACGCCACGAACGCCTCACGCACCCTGCTCTTCGACATCCATGCCCAGGACTGGTCGGATGAACTCCTCGACCTGTTCCGGGTGCCCCGGCCCCTGCTGCCGAGGGTCCTGGACTGCGCAGACGACTACGGAGCGACCCTGCCGGAAATCCTGGGGGCACCGGTGGCGATCCGCGGCGTCGCGGGGGACCAGCAGGCGGCGCTCATGGGTCAGGGCTGTATTCGCCCCGGGGAGATGAAGGCGACGTACGGCACGGGCTGCTTCCTGCTTCTGAATACTGGCGAGACGGCGCCCCTGTCGTCGACCCGGCTATTGACCACGGTGGCGGCGCGATTGGGGGGGAGGGCGACCTATGCCCTGGAAGGCTCCATCTTCGTGGCCGGCGCCGCCCTGCAGTGGATCAACGAGGGGCTCGCCGTTCCGGGCGGCGGGGCCGAGGTCGAGGCCCTGGCCCGCCGGGCCCGACCGGGTCATGGCGTGACCATGGTTCCGGCCTTCACGGGCCTGGGCGCTCCATGGTGGGATCCTGACGCCCGGGGCGCGCTGTTGGGCATGACCCGGGATACAGGTCTTGCCGAGATCGCCGATGCGGCCTTCGAGGCTGCGGCCTTCCAGACCCGGGATCTCATCGAGGCCATGCGCCTCGACGCCGCCTCGGCCTTCGGCCCGGAAGCCGAGATCAGGGTCGACGGCGGGATGTCGCGGTCGGCCTGGTTCTGCCAGAAGCTTGCCGACCTGACCCGCGTACCTGTGGCGCGAGCCGCTTACGAGGAGACGACGGCCCTCGGTGCCGCCCTCTTTGCAGGCATTGGATGCGGGCTCTACCCCGACGCGGCGGCAGCTGCGGCGGCGCGGCCGGCGACGACCCGCCTGGACGCCCTGACACCGGCGGTGTCAGCCGATGCCGCCTACGCTGGCTGGCTCAAGTCCGTTTCCCGCATCCGGTCGGACGCCTAGTCGCCCCGCCCAGCCTTGACCTTTGACCGCACCGGGGCGACGGTTTGCCCGGAAATGATCTGGGGAGTCTGTCATGGCTGATGGTTCACTGGCGGGTGTCGTCTCGCTCAAGGGCAAGGTGAGCGAGGAGGAGTGGCAGGTCCGGGTGGATCTGGCGGCCCTCTACAGGCTGGCAGCAGTCTATGGGTGGGATGACATGATCTACACCCACATCTCGGCGCGCATCCCGGGGCCTGAGCACCACTTCCTGATCAATCCCTACGGCATGCTTTTTGACGAGATCACCGCTTCGTCCCTGGTGCGCATCGATGTCGAGGGCAACATCCTGCAGGAGACGCCCTATTTCATCAATCCAGCGGGCTTTACCATCCACTCTGCGGTCCACATGAACCGCGAGGATGCCAAGTTCGTCATGCACCTGCACTCGGACCAGGGCGCTGCAGTCTCCTCGCAGAAGGAAGGGCTTCTGCCGCTTTCGCAGCACTCCCTGATCTGTCTGCCGCATCTGGCCTACCATGACTATGAAGGCATCGCCCTGAACCTCGATGAGCGCGAGCGTCTGGTGGCGGACCTTGGCGACAAGTCTCTGATGATGCTGCGCAACCACGGAACCCTGGCCCTGGGCGAGAGCGCCGCGGAATGCTGGACCGGTATGTTCTTCCTCGAGCGCGCCTGCATGCAGCAGGTCATGGCCCTGTCCTGTGGCCGGGAGAACGTGCTCATTGCGCCTGACGCCGCCCAGGATGAGGTTCGTCGCCAGGTGGGACGCGGGATTGGCGGCAAGCTGGGCTGGGCGGGTTGCCTGCGCAAGCTGGACCGTGAGCTTCCCGGCTACGACGCCTGACGACCCGGCGGCGGGCAGGATTCGACCGCCAGCGGTCGCGTCCGGGGTGGACGCGGGGGAAGCGCATCCCTAGGTAGCGTTTCTATACTTGGCTGACGCCCCAAGATTCGTCGGGGCCCCGGAGTTCTTGCACACGTGCTCAGGCGGCACTTTTTCCTCGTCCTCGCGGTGGGCGTCGTGTTGCTCATGCTGGTGGCGGGCGGGCTGAAGGTCCTGTCCCCCGGCAAGGCGACCCAAGTCGGCGGCCCCGGAGGCCCCGGAGGTCCCGGTCGCTCGCGCGGCGAGGTCCCGCAGGTTTCCCTTGTCAGCCCAGTCAGCCGCGTCTTCACAGAGCGGCTCGAACTGCTGGGCGTTGCAAAGGGCCGCCAGTCCGTGACGCTGTCGGCAGCC
>CAIZKE010000226.1 GCA_903933475.1 uncultured Alphaproteobacteria bacterium
GGTCCACCAGGCCCATCAGCGGGGAGTCCGGAGAAACCGCTGCGGAGAGGCCATTGCGGGTCATGACGCCAAGGGATTGCCCGAAGAGCCGCTCGGCCGCTTCGTTGGCGGCCTGCACGCGCCCGTCTTCACCAACCACCAGGGCCGGTTCCGGCGCCAGGTCGAAGGCCGCAGCTCTCAGGGACTCTCCAGCAGGAACCGGGGTCACGCTGCCACCTCCATCCGCCAGAGTTCGGTCAGGCCGCGCTCGATCTCGCGGGGGTCCTCCATCCGGCAAAGTCGGCGCCGGGCCTCAAGCCTCACCACCGGATCGGTGGGGGTCGCCGCCTCGTCTACATAGGCCGCAAGGTGCTTGCGGAAGATCCGGACCCCGTTGCGATCCCCATAGAAGGCCAGGCTTTCGGCGAAGTGCTCAAGCACCACGCCCAGGCGAGCCTCGCGCCCCGGCTCCTCGGGAGCTTCGCCGGCAAGACCCCCCTCGATCCAGGGGGCGATCCAGGGCCGTCCATAGACGCCCCGGCCGACCATGACCGCATCGGCGCCAGACTCCTCCAGCGCCCGCGCGGCATCGGCGGCGTTGCGGATGTCGCCATTGACAATCACCGGGACGGAGACCTCGGACTTCACTCCGGCCACCGCCCTCCAGTCGGCCACGCCCTTGTAGAACTGGCAGCGGGTCCGGCCATGGACGGTGATCGCCCGGATCCCCCGGGCCTCGGCCCCGGCGGCGATCTCGGGCGCATTGCGCGAGGCGTCGTCCCAGCCCAGCCGCATCTTCAGGGTGACAGGCGTGTCCACGGCCTCCACCACGGCATCGATCAGCCGGAACAAGAGGTCCGGCTCCCGCATGAGGGCCGATCCGGCCAGGGCCCCGCCGGTGACCTCCCGCGCCGGGCAGCCAAAGTTCAGGTCGATGATGTCAGCTCCGGCCGCAGCAGCGAGGCGGGCGCCGGCAGCCATGTCTTCCGGCGCGCGACCGACCAGCTGGACAACCATTCGGGGAAGGCCCTCGCCCACTGCCGCCCTCCGGACCACATCGGGCCGACCCGCGGCAAAGGCTGCACAGGCGACCATTTCCGTCGCCACATAAGGCGCGCCCAGCCGCGAAGCCGCGCGCCGGAAGGGCAGGTCCGAGACCCCCGTCATAGGGGCGATCCAGACCCTTCCGTCGATGGAGACTCCGCCAATCCGGACCTGATTGCTCATTTTTCAGTCACTGCCATCGCTCTCTTTTTAGGCAATTTGAAGCCTGCGTAAAGTCCCCTTGCGCCTCAGGCCACTGGACAGGCCAGCCGCGGTGCCTAAACACCGACGCATGACCTTTTCCGCCGTCATCGTCGCTGCGGGCGCCAGCCTCCGGGCGGGCCCTGGCCAGCCCAAGCCCTGGCGCGACCTTGGCGGACGACCGGTCCTCAGGTGGTCGGCCGAAGCGCTCTCGAGGGCCGGCGCGCGCCGCCTGGTCGTGGTTGTGGCCCCGGACCGCCTGGTGGCCGCGAAGGAGCTACTCTCTGACCTGCCGGGCCTGCTGGTCACAGGCGGTGGCGTCCAGAGGTCGGAGTCGGTCCGATCCGGCCTGGCGGCGATTGACGGCCCCGCTTCGGAGCCCGTCCTGGTCCATGACGCTGCCCGCCCCTTCCTGTCCCCCGAGGTCATACGCCGGGTGCTCAAGGCCCTCGGCGGAGCCGACGGGGCCATCGCCGCCCTCCCCGTCGCCGACACCCTGAAGCGGGGACGCGGGCATATCGACGGCACTGTGGATCGCGAGGGCCTCTGGCGCGCCCAGACCCCCCAGGCCTTCCCCCGCGACCGCCTGCTCGCAGCCTTCCAGGCCTGGTCCGGCGCCGAGCCGACCGACGAGGCCGCGGTGATGGAGGCCTCAGGCGCGCGCATCGCCCTGGTCCCGGGAGACCCCCGGCTTTTCAAGCTCACCTGGCCCGAGGATTTCGACATGGCTGAGTCCCTTGCCCGCCCTTCCCGCGACATCCGGATGGGTCAGGGCGTCGACGCCCACCGCTGGGGTCCGGGCGACGGGGTCTGGCTCTGCGGAGTCCGCATCCCTCACGACGCCGCCCTCATCGGCCATTCCGACGCCGATGCCGGCCTCCACGCCCTGACCGACGCCCTGCTGGGCGCTATAGGTGAAGGTGACATCGGCCAGCACTTCCCGCCCACCGAGGCGCGCTGGAAGGGGGAGCCCTCCGCCACCTTCCTCGCCCACGCCGCCGCCCGGGTGGCGGCCCGAGGCGGCCGAATCCTGTCGGTCGACCTGATCCTCATCTGCGAGCGCCCGAAGATCGCCCCGCATCGCGACGCCATGCGACAGGCCGTGGCCGACATCCTGGGCGCGCCGATCGGCCGGGTCAGCATCAAGGCGACGACGACGGAGGGCATGGGCTTCACCGGTCGCGGCGAGGGCCTGCTGGCCCAGGCCGCGGCGGTCGTGGAGCTTCCATCCGACGATTTCACCGACTGAGGGACTTGCCTGCAGCCCCCGGGCGGTGGTCAGGTCCTGCCAAGGCTTCCGCCCCGGAGATGTGCGATGTTTTCCCTCGAGATCGTGACCCTGGCCCGACTGCTGATCGATGAGGCGCGCGAGCGCCAGCTCCGCATCGTCACTGCCGAGAGCTGCACGGGCGGCCTCGTGGCGGCAGCGATCTGCGCCATCCCGGGTGCCTCGGACGTCTTCGAGCGCGGCTTCGTTGTCTACAACAACCGCGCCAAGCAGGAGCTTCTCGGCGTGCCCGGCGAGATCATCGCCGACCTGGGTGCGGTGTCCGAACCCGTGGCCCGGATGATGGCCGAGGGTGCCCTCGAGAACTCCCACGCCCACATCGCCGTGGCCATAACCGGAGTGGCGGGACCGGGCGGTGGCACGCGCATGAAGCCGGTCGGTACCGTCCACATCGCCACGGCCCGGACGAACCACGGCCTCTACCACCGTCAGGAATTCTTCCAGTTCGAGACCCGCGAAGAGATCCAGCAGGCCGCGGTCCAATCCGCCCTCGAAGCCATGCGCGAGCACATCAGCCGCTAGGCCGCTCCAATCGCTCCCCCGAGGGGGGGCAACGGCGCCTCAACTGACCCCCTCCGGCCCGCTACGCGGTCCACCTCCCCCTGGGGGGAGGAATTACCGCCCCAATGGCTCCCCATCAGGGGGAGCTGTCGGCAAAGCCGACTGAGGGGGGCAAC
>CAIZKE010000227.1 GCA_903933475.1 uncultured Alphaproteobacteria bacterium
CTGCGGAGCGGGCCCGCATCCTCGAGCGCGCCGCCGCGGCCGCCGGGGGCGGGGAGGGCGGCGGCGGCGGCGGCGGTGGATTTGGCGGCGGCGGGATCCCGGCCGAGGTGCTCGCCGCGCGTCGCGAGGAGGAGCGACTGATGGGCCTCGTCGAAGCCGCATGGGACGAGGCTGCGGCGGCCGGGGCGGCGGCGGTTGGCGCCGGAGGGGAGGGCGACCCTGGCGCCGCGCTCCTCGTCGTCGGCGATGGCCTGGATCATGGAGCCGAAGATGTCGGGATTGATCTTGCGCCAGTCGAGGCCGCCGATCCGCAGGAGGTAGGACCGGGCGATCCGGCTGAAGGCGGGAACCTCTCCCCCGCCGCCGAACAGCTGACCGCCCACGTAGGGAAAGCGCGCCCAGCGGGGTAGGTTGGCGGCCTCGAAGTCTTCCGGGCGCGTGTTCATGGCCCGGAAGATTTCAGAGATCACATGCCGGGTGCTGTCCGGATCGCCCGCCGACATCTGCTCCACCGTCCGGGTGAACATGCCCTCCGAGGGGAAGATGTCCGTATCCTCGGCGAAGAAGCAGAAGATCAGCCGCGCCATGAAGTGGTTCATGTCGTGCTGGCGCGCGGCGGTGGCCCAGTCCGGGTTTTCCTTCAACAGCTGGAGGTAGAGCCGGTTCAGTCGACGCGTCGCCTTGAAGTCGAAGGGGTTTTCGCGGATCTCGCGGACGGTGCTGATGCCCGCCAGGGGCAGGAAGACGCCGAAATGGTCGGGGAATGCGGCGTAGTCGCAGGCCACGCCATCGCCGCTGGACAGATCCTCGGCCCGGAAGAGATCGCCATCGGTGGCCAGGATGAACTTGGCCTTGGCCGAGGCGGTCTTAAGGCTGTTGCGCAGCGCCTCCAGCGTGGCCTCGACCTGGCCCGGCGCACAGGTAGCGATGTGGATGTTGTTGCGCTGGAGGACGCCCCCCGGAACGTCGGAGGCGTTGCTCGCCCCGGCGCGCAGGCGCTTCAGGGTCGTCTCGGAGTTTCCGAAGGCGGCGAGGAACTGGAAGGGAAACTCGGCCACATCAAAGGGTTCGAGGGCCAGTTGGGAGACGGCGTCTTCGATCTCGACGGGATTCATCTGGGCAGCTTAGGGCCCGCGCCCCGGACCGCCAATGGTCGTGTTCTGCAGGAGTGGGACGTCGAGCGACAACACCGGTCGCCCGTCTCGCATCACCCCCCCCTACGCCCCCAACAACCTTGCCGCCTGCGGCGCAAAGTACGTGATCACTCCCGTCGCGCCGGTGCGCTTGAAGGCGGTGAGGCTTTCCAGTACGGCGCGGTCCTCGTCCAGCCAGCCGTTGGCGGCGGCGGCCTTGATCATGGCGTACTCGCCCGAGACCTGGAAGGCGAAGGTCGGCGCGCGATAGGTCTCCACCACCCGGCGCACAATGTCGAGATAGGGCAGGCCGGGCTTCACCATCACCATGTCGGCGCCCTCGGCCAGGTCCTGGCCCACCTCGCGCAGGGCCTCCTCGGTGTTGGCCGGGTCCATCTGGTAGGTGGCCTTGTCGGCCGGGTTGGCGTCGGGCCCGCTGCCCAGCTTGCCCGAGCCGATGGCCTCGCGGTACGGGCCATAGAAGGCCGAGGCAAACTTGGCCGCATAGGACATGATCATCACGTCCTGGTGGCCGGCGCTCTCCAGGGCGCCGCGCAGGGCGCCGATGCGGCCGTCCATCATGTCGGAGGGGGCCAGGATGTCGGCCCCCGCCTGCGCCTGCATCAGGCCCTGGGCCACCAGGCGCTCAATCGTCGGGTCGTTGGCGATCCGGCCCGACCGGATCAGGCCGTCGTGGCCGTGGGTGGTAAAGGGGTCCAGGGCCACGTCGCACATGATGCCCACCTCGGGGGCGGCGTCCTTCATGGCCTTGATCGCCCGGGGGATGACCCCGCCCGGGTCGGCCGCCAGGCTGCCCTCGGCGTCCTTCCGGGCCCCGTCGATGTGGGGGAAGATGGCGATGGCCGGAATGCCCAGCCGGCGCGCCTCCACGGCGGCCCGGGCGCAGGCCTTCACCGACAGGCGGCTCACCCCCGGCATGGAGGCCACGGGCACCTCGCCCTCGCCCTCGTGCACCACCATCGACCAGATCAGGTCGGCGGGGGTCAGCACGGTCTCGCGGACCAGGCGGCGGATCCAGTCGGCCTGGCGCAGGCGGCGCAGGCGCAGGGCGGGGTAGGGGGCAAGGGGCGTCGGGCTCATGCCCAGCGGCATCGCGCAATTGCGGGGAGGGTGCAAGGGGCGCGCAGGCCTGGGGCGCGGCGTTGACAGGCCGGCGGCCAGGCTCCAGACGGCAGGTGTGCCTCGATTGGGGGGGAGCCGGATGGATTTTGCGCTCAACGACGACCAGGCGGCCATCCAGGCGGCGGCCCGCGCCTTCGCGGAGGCCGAGCTGGCGCCCCACTCGGCCCGCTGGGACGAGGACCGGGAGTTTCCGGTGGAGACCCTGCGCGCCGCCGCGGCCCTGGGCTTTGCCGGGCTCTATGTGCGCGAGGATGTCGGCGGCTCGGGCCTGGGGCGCCTCGACGCGGCCCTGGTCTTCGAAGAGCTGAGCCGGGGCGATGTGTCCGTGGCGGCCTACATCTCCATCCACAACATGGTCTCGTGGATGATCGACCGGTTCGGCGATGACGCCCAGCGCCAGCTCTGGCTGCCCCGGCTGGCCACCATGGAGCTGCTCTCCAGCTATTGCCTGACCGAGCCGGGCGCCGGGTCCGACGCCGCCGCCCTCACCACCCGCGCCGTGCGCGATGGCGACGACTATGTGCTGGACGGCGCCAAGGCCTTCATCTCCGGCGCCGGGACCTCGGGCCTCTACCTGGTCATGGCCCGCACGGGGGAGGGCGGCGCCCGGGGCGTCTCGGCCTTCGTCGTCGAGGCGGGAACCCCCGGCCTGTCCTTCGGCGCCCAGGAGCGCAAGATGGGCTGGAACGCCCAGCCCACTGCCATGGTCCACTTCGACGGGGTGCGCGTGCCGGCGGCGAACCGGATCGGCGCCGAGGGCGAGGGCTTCGGCTTCGCCATGGCCGGCCTCGATGGCGGGCGCATCAACATCGCCGCCTGCTCCCTTGGCGGGGCGGGCCTGGCCCTCGACACCGCCCGCGCCCACCTCGCCGCCCGGCGCCAGTTCGGCCGGCCCCTGGCGGATTTCCAGGCCCTCCAGTTCCGCCTCGCCGACATGGCCACCGAGCTGGAGGCCGCCCGCCTGATGGTGCGCCGCGCCGCCTTCGCCCTGGACGCCGGCGACCCCTCCGCCACCCTCTACTGCGCCATGGCCAAGCGCTTCGCCACCGACGGCGGCTTCGACATCGCCAACCAGGCCCTCCAGCTGCATGGCGGCTATGGCTATCTGCGGGACTATCCCCTCGAGCGGATCGTGCGCGACCTGCGGGTCCACCAGATCCTCGAAGGCACCAACGAGATCATGCGGGTCATCATCAGCCGGGAGATTTTGGGGCGATGAGTGAGGAGATTCTGGTCGCGCGCGACGGCGGGCTGGGGCGGCTGACCCTGAATCGGCCCCAGGCCCTCCACGCCCTCACGACCGTTATGTGCTCGACCTGCATAACGGTCCTTTC
>CAIZKE010000228.1 GCA_903933475.1 uncultured Alphaproteobacteria bacterium
CTGCGCATTCCACGGCATCCGGCCATCCATTCCACGAGCATCCGGCCGGCCGTTCCATGAACATCCAGCCACCCTCGTGAGGGGCCTGCAGGGCTTCTCTTCATTCTGGATTTCAGTGTCCGCAGTCAAGGGTGTTGGTGGCGCGGAGGGTTGTCCACGGGAGGGGCCCGCGTGCCCGGCGCCGCGCCCGCCACGAGGCTGGCGGTGACGGGCGCGTGGGAGGGACCGGTGGGCAACCCGGGGTAGAGATCATGCTCATCGGCTGGCACCGTCGTGGTCGGTGCCGGTCTTTCGCAGCGATGGTCCGTCGAGGGCGATGCGGTAGGCATTGTGAACCAGTCTGTCGAGGATGGCGTCTGCAAAGGTAGGCTCGCCGATGACATCGTGCCATTTCTCCACGGGCAGTTGGCTCGTGACAACGGTGGAGCGACGGCCGTAGCGCTCCTCGACGATCTCCATCAGGTCGCGGCGCTGCGGGGCGGTCAGACGGTCGGGGCCCCAGTCGTCGAGGATCAGAAGATCGACGCGGGCGATCTTGCGGAACAGCCGGTCGAAGCGCCCGTCACCGCGCGCCAGTTCGAGGTCGGAGAAGAGCCGCGGCAGCCGATGATAGAGGACGGTGCGGTCGGCACGGCTGGCGTCATGGCCGAGGGCGCAGGCCAGCCAGGACTTGCCGACCCCGCATGGTCCGGTGATCAGCACTGAGCGGTGCCGGTCGATCCAGCCGGGGCCGCCGAGGCTCTGGAACAGCGCCCGGTCGAGACCGCGGGGCGTCCTGTAGTCCACATTTTCCATGCAGGCGTCACCGTGGCGGAGGTTGGCCGCGCGCAGCCGCGACTGGAAGCGGCGGGTGCCGCGCCGGGCCTGCTCGCGGTCGAGCATCAGCCCGATCCAGGCGACGGGGTCGAGGCTCCGGCCGCTGTCTTGCGCAAGAAGCTCGGCGAAAGCTTCGGCCATGCCGTCGAGCTTGAGCGCACTGAGCGCCTCGTGTGTGGGATGGGTCAGCAAGAGGTATCTCCTTGGGTTGAGTGGAAGAACGGGTTCAGTGGAAGAACTTGGCGCCGCGGATGTTGGCGTGGGTAATCGGAGTGGCTTCTGCTGGCCGATCCGGGGGGCGGCCATCAAGGCGGTTGATGAGGATCGACTTCACCGAGGCCATGGTGCGGGTGTTGATCGCCAGCGCGCGGTCACAGGCGGCCTCGACCCGTTCGGGCGCGTAACTGCGGGCCAGCCGCAGGATGCCGAGGCAGGAGCGAAAGCCCTGCTCGGGATGGGGACGGTCGCGGAGGATGACGTCGATCAGGATGGCGGTGGCGGGCCCGATGCGGGCGGCGCGTTCGCGCAACTGGTCGGGCGTGGTCTCGGCATGACGGCGATGGCTGGCAGGTCGATGCTCGTTAAGCGTTGTGGCGCCCGTGTCGCCGGGCGCGGCGCGCCGGTGGCAGGCCACGCGTTTGCCTGCACGGAAGATCTCGACCGTGCTGGCGGTCAGCCGCGCCCAGAGCTTTTGCCGGAGCAGATCATGAGGCACCGAGTAATGATGACCCTCGAGCCGGACGTGGTAGTCGAGTCCGACCGTTGTGTGGCGCCAGTCGGCATGGGTGAACGGTTCCGGCGGGAGCGGCTGCATCGCGGGACGGTCGAGCGTCTCGAAGAGCTGCTGGCGCGACGCTCCGAGGTGGCGGCTGACGCGGGCGTTCAGGCGGGCGACCTCGTCCCGGATCGCTGCATTCAGTTCCTCGAGGCTGAAGAACTGCCGGTTGCGTAGCCTGGCGATGATCCAACGCTGGACAAGGAGAACGGCCCCTTCGACCTTGGCCTTGTCGCGGGGCTTGTATGGACGCGCGGGCAGGATCGCCGTGCCGTAATGGGCTGCCATCTCGGCGTAGCTGCGGTTGATCTCGGGCTCGTAGAAGCAGGCGCGGATCACCCCGGACTTCAGGTTGTCGGATACGACCAGCGTCGGCACCGCACCGAACGCGGCGAAGGCGTGGGTGTGTGCGCCGATCCAGTCCGGCAACGCCTGGCTCCAGCTTGCCTCGACGTAGGTCATGTTCGAGGCACCCATAACGGCGATGAAGATCTCCGCCGGGCGCGCCGCGCCCGTGGTCGGGTCGATCACCGCCATCCGGGTGCCGGAATAGTCGACAAACATCCGCTCGCCCGCGGCATGGCGCTGGCGCATGACGGGAGAGAGCCGACCGACCCAACGCCGGTAGTGCTCGCAAAACGCCGAGTAGCCGTAACCGTCCGGGTGCTGGCTACGATACTCGTCCCAGAGCAGCGCCAGCGTGACGCCTGGCCGCTTCAACTCGCGATGGATCTCTGCCCAGTCCGCCTCGGTAAACAGACGGCTCTGCGCGGGTGGTGGAGGCGGAAACAGCCGCCGCTCCAGCGCGTCTTCATCCAACCCGTCGGGCAATGGCCAGGACAGGCCCGCAACTTCCGCGCGGCGCAGGTAGTCCGCCACCGTGCTGCGGCTCACACCGACGCTCGGCCCGATCTGGCGAGCGGATCGGCCGGCCGCATGGAGCCGCAATACATCCTTGATCTTCCTCATCGGCAACCTTCGCATCTCGCCCCCGTCCACGTCGAAACGCGGCACGATAGGCGGCTTCAGATTGCCCTGCAGGACCTTACACGAGGGCGGCCGGATGCTCGTGGAACAGGTGGCCGGATCGCCATGGAATGGGTGGCCGGATGCTCATGGAATCCGTGGCCGGATCACCGTGGTGCGCGCAGCTATGCAGGCTATAACCGACTGATTGCGCCCGACCGCGGCGGTTCGGGTATCCAACTCGCCTATTGCTGGGCCCATGCCCGTCGCAAGCTGATCGACATCACGCGTGCCGGCACCGCCCCGATTGCACAAGAGGGGGTGCGGCTCATCCGCGAGCTCTACGCCATCGAAGCCGA
>CAIZKE010000229.1 GCA_903933475.1 uncultured Alphaproteobacteria bacterium
CCGGCCGCCCCCGGGGGCGCGGCCGGATCCTGACTCTCCGGCGCGCGGCTACTTCGCCGCCGGAGCCGCTGCGATCACCTCGACGGGCAGGCCAAGCTTGTCGAGCTGGGTTTTCACCACCGAAGCGTCGCCCACAACCACGAAGGTCAGCCGGGACGGATCGATGGCCCGGCGGACCGCACCATCCATCTCCGCTGCGGTCATGGTGCCGTAGCGTTCGGGAAGGCGCTCGTACCAGTCATCCGGTCGGTTGAACTCCGCGATCTTCGAAAGGCCTGTCAGGACCGCCGCGCTGCCTTCGAAGGTTCCGGGAAGCTCCCGCGTGGCACCGTCGACAGTCAGCTGCCGCTCCTCGGCGGTGGTTCCGCGCGCGGAGGTGAAGTCCCGGATGTCCTTGAGGAGTTCCGAGATCGAGTCCGCAGTGCGGTCAGCCTGGACCGGAGCATTGATGCGGAAGGCAACCCGCTCGGAAGTCTCCGAAATCCCGGATCGGACCCCGTAGGACCAGCCCTTTGTCTCGCGAAGGTTCATGTTCAGGCGGGACAAGAAGCTTCCCCCCAGAACGTCATTGCCGGCCTGCAGGGCCAGCAGGTCGTCACCACCCCGGGCCTGGAGGACCTGTCCCGCCGCGATCACCGACTGGGGCGACTTTGGCCGGTCGACCAGAATGATCCGGTTGCCTGAAGCCGCCGGAGGCTCGGAGAAGGTCTTCACACCCCGCGCAAAACCCGCTTCCGGCTTCCAGTCACCGAGGGCGGCATTCAGCCTGGGCAACAGGGCTGAGAGGGGCAGGTCGGACACGATGACCAGGCGGCCGTTGTCCGGCCGGATCCACCGGTCGTGGGCGGCCTTGAGGTCCGCAGGCGTCACGCGGCCCACCACGGCCGCATCCCCGGCGGCGCCGGCGCGCACGCCATAGGGATGGTTGGTACCGTACAGGCGTCGGGAAAGTTCAGCGGCGGCCACGGCCGAGGGATTGTTGGCCTCTGCGGTGATGCGTGACAGCTGCTGGCCTCGCAGGCGTTCCACAACGGCGGCTTCGAAGGTCGGACGCTTCAGGACGGCGGCGTAGAGGGCCAGGGAAGGCGTCAGGTTCGGCGTCAGGGCGTCAAGGAGGACTCCGGACCGGTCTGATCCCGCGGCTGCCCCCAACTCGGTGCCCAGCTTCTCCGATTCTTCGGCGATCTGCCGGCTGGAAAGTCCGCCAGCGCCTTCGGTGAGGGCCCGAAGCATCATGGACTGCAGGCCGAAGTCCCGGACCTGGTCCGCAGCCGTGCCAGCGTCGAAGCTGGCGGTGATCAGGGTCCGCGGCTCTCCCGCACGCTGGGCGTAGACCACAGGCATGCCGTTCGCCAGGGTGGCCCGCTCGATGCCGGGGAAGTCCAGGTCCGAGACCTTGCCTGCGCCGGGCATGGCGGGCTCGGCGCGCGCCGTACGGGCTGAGGTCGCAACCCCCGTCCGGTCAATCACAGCGCCCTTTGCCGCCGTATCCCCTCCGAGGGGGCCGCCGTCGAGGTCTCGCTCGCCGGGGTCGACGCGCAGGGACAGGGCCGGCCGGCCTAGCCAGGTCTTCAGGGCGGACTGGACCGCCGACGGGGTGAGGGCGGCGTAGGCGTCGAGACGCTTCCGATAAAGCTGGGGATCATTGTTGTAGAGCTCGCCCTCGGCGAGGGTCACCGCCTTGCCCCCGAAGCCGCCCACGGACTCCGTTGCGCGGATCTTGCCGGCGATCTCGACCCGTCGGGCCCGGTCCAGCTCCTCCGCCGAGGGGCCAGAGGCGATCAATCCGGCAATGACCTCGTCCATCCGCTTGGCGACCAGGTCCGGCGAGACGCCGGGACGCACGTCCGCCGAAAGGGTCAGGACTCCCACGGACTGGAAGACGCCGTAGTCGGCAGTTACCGAGACGGCGACCTTCTCGTCGCGCACCAGGGCGTTGTCGAGCCGCGACGACGACAGGCCGCCGAGGACGCTGACCCCCGCCTCGAGGGCGACGGAGGACAGGTCATTCAGGCCTGGCACCGACCAGCTGCGGTAGATCCGGGTGGTTGCCACCCGGTCCTTCAGGGTCAGGCTGACCGGGGCCTTGAGGGTTACCGGACCGTCTGGAACGGGGGCGACCCGGGGGCCACGGGGGATGGCACCGAAATACTTCTCGACCAGGGCTCGTGCCGAGCCTGCATCAATGTCGCCAGCCAGGACCAGGACGGCGTTGTTCGGGCCATAGTTGTCCGAGAACCAGCGCTTCACGTCGGCCAGGGACGCCGCGTCCAGGTCCGCCATGGAGCCGATGGTGCTGTGGCGGTAGCCGTGGCCTGGGGGAAAGAGGTTGTCGTTGATCACATACTCGACCAGGCCGAAGGGCTGGTTGTCGCCCTGGCGCTTTTCGTTCTGGACCACCCCCCTCTGGTTATCGAGCTTGTCCTGGGTGACGGCCCCCAGCAGGTAGCCCATGCGATCGCTTTCCAGGAACAGGGCCCTGTCGAGGGCACCGACCGGGACGGTCTGGAAATAGTTGGTCCGATCGAACCAGGTGGTCCCGTTGAAGTCCGTGGCGCCCACTTCCTGGAGCGGCTTGAAGAAATCGCCAGGGGCGTTTTCCGAGCCGTTGAACATCAGATGTTCGAAGAGGTGGGCGAAGCCCGTGCGACCCGCGGGTTCATGCTTAGAGCCGACGCCGTACCAGATCGAGACTGCAACCACCGGGGCCTTGCGATCCGTGTGCACGAGCACCCGCAGGCCGTTGGGCAGGGTGAAGCGCGCGTAGGGAATGTCCACCAGGCGGGCCAGTTCTGCCGCCGAAGCGGGCTGGCTGGTGGCGGTCGCGTTGGACGCCGGCGCGGCGAAGGCGGGCGCCGTGGTGAGGGCGATGAGAAGGGCGAGGCTTGCGCCCGAGAGAAGCCTTCCGGCAGGGGTCATGAGAACTCCGGTGTCAGGGCCGATCAGGGTTTCGACCGCATTGTAACAAAGGGATGAAGGCCATCCTCGGGCAAGGCAAGGGTCTTGGAGCCGCAAACCCCGCCCGGAGCCTGACAAGAGCACTGGACCTTGCCTCCAGTCCGTCCAATATCTCCGGAAATCGAAGAGATAACCGGGGGAGGTCGGACATGGCTGACGGATCAGCGACGCGTAAGGCGGTGAAGGGTGCGAGCGTGGATGTGGCCATCGTGGGTGCCGGCTTTGCTGGCCTCTACATGGTCCACAAGGCGCGGGAGGCCGGCCTCTCGGTGCAGGGCTTCGAGGCCGGGGGCGGTGTCGGGGGCACCTGGTACTGGAACCGCTATCCCGGGGCCCGCTGCGATATTCCCAGTCTGTTTTATTCCTTCACCTGGTCGGAAGACCTGGCCCGGGAGTGGCGCTGGAGCGAGAAGTACGCGCCCCAGCCCGAGATCCTGAGGTATGCCGAGCACATCGCCGACCGCTTCGGTCTGGACTCCGCCTTCCTGTTCAACACCCGGGTCGAGAGCGCGATCTTCGACGAGGCGACCGGGCGCTGGACCGTAAAGACCAACCTGGGCGATGAGGTCTCCGCCCGCTGGGTTGTCATGGCCACCGGGTGCCTGTCGGTGCCAAAATCACCTGATGTTCCTGGCGCTGACAGCTTCCAGGGCGAGACCTACCTGACGGGCCTCTGGCCTCATGAGGGCGTCGATTTCGCCGGCAAGCGGGTGGCCGTGATCGGCACCGGTTCGTCGGCTATCCAGTCCATCCCGCTGATCGCC
>CAIZKE010000230.1 GCA_903933475.1 uncultured Alphaproteobacteria bacterium
CAACGCCCTTCTGGGTGCGATTGGGGGCGTCTGTGGGGCGGGTGTCGTGTACGCACTGTCACCGGCCTTCGGCACCCTCCCGGGCCTGTCCGGGCCCCTGGTTGCAGGCATCCTCGCCGGCGGTGTCACGGTCATGCTGGCTGGCCTCGGCGTCAACGCGCTTCGCCGCCGCGCCTGAGGCGACCTCAGCCGTTCCCGTAGCTCACCGCCATGCCGGCGCGGACGTCCTGCTGCACGCCGTACTGTGGGAAGGGATAGCGGAAGCCGTTGCGCGCCAGGGCCTTCATGCCGGCCAGGGCCTTGAAGAGGTATTCCGGCGGGGTCGCCATCAGCATCTCATCATCGAGCACACCCCCGTAGCGGCGCTCGGCGAAGCAGGGGATGGAGAGGCTGGGCGTCCGGGTGGTCAGGGCCCGGCCCCAGGAATCGGCGCAGGCGGACTCGCCCACCACGCCCCAGTCGAACCGCTTGTAGCCCGACCATTGCAGGCCGTTGATGAAGTACATCATGGCGCCTGGCGTGGCGTAGAAGAGGGCGATGTCGGGTTCGCCGAGCCGGCCGCTGGCCAGGGGCGAGACCGCCAGCGCCTCGAACTGCCCGTCCGGTACGCAGTGCATGGCCGCCTGGTGCGCCGCCGCGCCAGCCTCGTCCTCGAACCAGACCCCCTGCATGTGCCGGCCCGAGAGCCAGTCGTCGGTCTTGGCACCGCCCAGGCCGACCACCGCCCGACACTGGGCGCCCACCAGGTCGTCCGCCGTGACGCCCACCGTCCAGCCCAGGCGCGAGGCCTGGCCCACCACCTGGTCCAGGGTGTGGACGGCGCTGGGCCGGCGGATCCGGGGAATGGCCTCCATGTCCGCCCGGTGCTCGAACATCTTCATGGCGAAGGGAATGGAGCGCAGGCGCAGTGTCTGCTCGAGCTCCGCCGACAGGGCGGCCCAGTCGGTCGATTCCACCGGATTGCCGGTCCCGTGCGCATCCGTCATGTCTGATCCTCCCACCGTCAGGTATTTGGCTCATCCTTCATCCGTATCGCTGCGGAGGGAAGGGGTCTTGGGGCCCTGCAGGCATTGCGGACGGGCCCCGAGGCCGCCTAACTTGCACCGCGTCAGGGCGGGCCGGCGTCGCCGGTGCCCTGCGGAGCCCCCGATGAAACTGAAGTTCACCTTGCTGGTCCTGGTCCTTGCGCTTGCGGGTGGTGCCGCCGGTGCCTGGGCCGCGCCGCCCCCCGGCCTCTCCTTGTCCCCATCGGAGCGCTCTGCCCTGCTGTCGGCCTTCGCCCGGGCCGGGCGCCCGCCACCCGACCGTGCCCTGCCCGACGCCGAACTCTGGATCCGGGTGGAGCGCCTTGCCGCCCTTGAGCTTGGCCAGACCCAGAAGCCCGGCGACCTCGATCCCCTCTGGGCCCTGGCCGCCACGCCGCGGCAGGTCGACCGCGAGATGTCGGAGGCCCACGCTGCAGGCCGCCTTGAAGCCTGGGCCGGAGCCCTTTCCCCTGGTGACGAGGCCTATGCGGCCCTGGCACGGACCCGCCTCCACCTCTCCGGGGTTGTCCGGCAGGGCGGCTGGCCCCGCCTTTCCGAAGGCCCAGTTCTTCGACAGGGCGACACCGGCCCCGGGGTCCTGGCGCTCAGGCGTCGCCTGGAGGCGGAAGGCGATGCCGCCTCCGGCGCCCCTGTCCCGGATCGCTTCGATCCCGACCTCCGCAGCGCCCTGTCCGGCTACCAGCTTCGCAACGGTCTCGACGTTGACGGCGTCCTCGGCCCCGCGACGCTCCGTCATCTCAACACCCCGGCGGAATTCCGCCTCGCCCAGGTCGACGCCAACATGGAGCGGCGGCGCTGGATGCCGAGGTCCTTGCCGGAGGACCGGCTGGAAATCGACACCGGTGCGGCGACCGGGGCCCTCTACAGGGGCGGGCGGATCGTCCACGCCTTCAGGGTAATCCCCGGATCGGTCAGGGACCCGACGCCGATCTTCGCCTCGCGCCTCAATGCCATCGTCCTGAACCCACCCTGGAACGTCCCGGACCGCATCGCCCGGGAGGAGATCCTTCCCAAGGCGGCCCGCGATCCCGGCTACCTGGCGCGCAACGGTTACGTGCGCATCGGGGGTCGCCTCCAGCAACAGCCCGGACCGAAGGCGGCCCTCGGGCTCGTCAAGTTCGACCTTGTCAGCCCCTTTGGGGTCTATTTGCACGACACCCCCGGACGGGACGCCTTCCGCCGCCGGGAACGCCATCTCAGCCACGGCTGCATGCGGGTGGAGTCCCCCCAGGTCCTGGCTGACCTTCTGCTGGCCCCCCAGGGCCGGGGCGGGAAGCGGATGCAGGCGGACCTCACGACGGGGGCGACCCTGCGCATTGCCCTGACCCGGCAGGAGCCCCTCTATGTCGTCCACTGGACGGCAATCCCGGGACCGGACGGCCGCATCGGCTTTCTCGACGATGTCTACGGCTGGGACGCCCGCCTCGCCGTCGCCCTTCCGGGCGTCTGATCCGGCCCGGACTTGCCAGGCGGCAGCGGGTCGGGCAGACAGGCGTCGGGGCGCAGAGGAGACCTGTCCATGATCGGACGCAGACGCCTGCTGGCCGGAGCCCTTGGGCTCGCCGCACCCGCCCTGCTGGCCAGGGAGGCCCTGGCCTCCGCGCCGCGCCACCTTTCCCTCCTGAACCTTCACACCGGTGAAAAGCTGGCCGCGACCTATTTCGAAGCCGGCCGCTACGTACCCGACGCGCTTGCGGCCCTGGACCGGGTCCTGAGGGATCACCGGACGGGCGACGTCCACCCCATGGCGCCGGGGCTTCTGGACCTGGTGTCGGGTCTGGCCAGCCAGGTGGGCCGCCCGGACGCCGTGCAGGTCATCTCCGGCTACCGCTCGCCGGCCAGCAACGCCGCCCTCCACGCCAACTCGTCAGGCGTTGCGACGCGCAGCCTGCACATGCGGGGCATGGCCATGGACATCCGGATTCCCGGGGTGTCGCTGGCTCGGCTCCGGGACACCGCCCTCGCCCTGGGGCGCGGCGGCGTTGGATATTATCCGGGCTCCGACTTCGTTCACGTGGATGTCGGAAAAGTCCGGCATTGGTAGAAGTCTGACCTGAGGAGAAAAGCTCATGAACATCAACGACATCATTGCGGGCGTTAGCCAGAATCCTGCCTTGGCCGAGACCATCGGCAAGCTCGGGATTGACCCGGCGCTCGCCCAGACCGCCCTCAGCGGCGTCCTGAGCCAGCTCTCCCAGGGGCATGACGTCACCCAGATCGCCTCGGGCGTCGCCGAGTCCGCTGGACTGGAGGTTTCCCAGGTCATGGCGATGCTCCCCGGCGTAGTCGCCGCGCTTCAGGGTCACGCGGGCGGCGCCGGTGGTGACCTCGTCACGGGCCTGCTCGGCAAGCTCCAGGGCGGGCAGTTCGGCGACGTCCTCGCCATGCTCGACACCAACAAGGACGGCAGCGTGGTTGATGACGCCCTCAACCTCGTGAAGGGCTTCCTCAGCGGGAAGGCCTGACGGGTTGCCCGCCCGGGGGCCTCAGGCCGGACGGCGG
>CAIZKE010000231.1 GCA_903933475.1 uncultured Alphaproteobacteria bacterium
CCTCGCGGGGCCGGATGTGCCGGCTGGGTTCCTAAAGAGCGGCGGAAAATACGAATCCCGCCAGCAAAGTCAATTGCTGGCGGGTTTTTCGCGCCTCAGAGTTCCCGCGGCCGGACCGGGCCCATCCGGAAGCGCACATAGGGAATGGGCCGCTTCGGGTTGTCCAGGCGCTCGCGGGTTTCCTGAATCACGGCACGGGTTACGGCCGGGAGGGGCAGTTCCAGGGCCTCCTCGAGTTCGAACCAGGCGATTTCCTCGAGCTCGCCGCAGTCCGGTTGGCGCTCCAGGCTGACCAGGCGTTCGGCGTCGGCCATGAGAAACCAGGTGTCGAAACGTTTGCCGATCGTCGGCGGTGTGACCGCCCGGTAGATGATGGACAGGGCCTCAAGGTCCGGCTGTACGCCCTGGGCCAGGAAGTCCCTCCAGGGTCCCGCTGCAGGGCGGGGTTCCGCCGGACGCCCGAGCAGGAGGCCGGCCTCCTCCCAGGTCTCGCGGATCGCCGCCTTGCCAAGGGCGCGGCCCTTGGACAGGGGCATGTAGGCCTCGAACTTGCCAGCCACCTCGGGCCGCAGGTCGGTCGCGGCCGGCGCGCGAAAGTCTGCCCTGTCGATACGTCCGCCCGGGAAGACCCAGAGGTTCGGCATGAAGTTGTGACCGCTATGGCGCTTGCCCATCAGGACCCGGGGCCTGGCCCCGTCCCGGCGGATGATGAAGAGGGTCGCGGCGTTCCGTGGTCGAACGGCCCGCGCGCCCTCTGGGCGCACCGGGGTGCGTTCAAGGGTTCGGTTCGGCTGAAGGGCGTCTGTCATGGGCAGAGTTTAGGCCCTGCGGTGGCTGGGGCAAGGGCGACTTCCTGCCCGGCGGGATCAGCCCACCGCCACCAGGACGGCGCCCAGGCCTACCAGGGGCCAGGGAAGCCAGTTCGCCGTCACCTGCGCTTGCCTTTTCTTACTCCGGCGGGAGGACCGCCCCGCCGTCGGGCGTCAGCGGCGCCGGGCTTGCGCGGTCCGCGCGACGGGCCCGCGCCCCGGGGTCGGGGAGGAGGGGGTGCCCCCTCTACCGGATCGCTGAGCATGTCGAAGAGGAGGCCGCCGGTCACAGGAGTCGCCTCGACCAGGCGGACTTCCACCGGAAGACCCAGGGGCCAGTGGGCGCCGGAACGCTCCCCGACCAGGGCGTGTGCGGTCTCGTCGTGGATGAAGAATTCCCCGCCCAGGCGGGAAATCGGTATGAGGCCGTCTGCGCCGGTTTCATCCAGCCGGATGAAGAGGCCGAACCGGGTGACCCCACTGATCCGGCCGGTGAAGGTCGCGCCGACCCGGTCCGCGAGGAAGGCCGCCACATACCGGTCGATGGCGTCGCGCTCGGCCGCCATGGCCCGGCGCTCGGCGGCGGTGATCATCTCGGCCGTGCCCTTGAGTTGGGCGATGTCGCGGTCCGTCAGTCCATCTTCACCCAGGCCCAGGGCGCGGATCAGGCCCCGGTGGACGATCAGGTCGGCGTATCGCCGGATCGGCGAGGTGAAATGGGCGTAACGGTCCAGGTTCAGCCCGAAGTGCCCGATGTTGTCCGTGTCGTAGATGGCCTGCATCTGGCTGCGCAGCACCACCTCGTTGATGATTGCCGCGTTGGCGCTTTCGCGGGTCTCTTCCAGGAGACGGTTAAGGCGGTCGGTGCGGGGGGCTTCGCCCTTGGACCAGGGCAGGCCGAGAGTGGCCAGGAAGTCTGCCAGGGCGTGGACCTTCTCCTGGCTGGGCGTGTCATGTACCCGATAGATCAGGGGCGTCCGGCGGGCCTCGAGGGTCTGGGCCGCACTGACGTTCGCCTGGATCATCATCTCTTCGATGAGCTGGTGCGCTGGCAGGACCGCGCGACGGCGGATCGCAGTGATCCGGCCCTCGGGGTCCATCACGATCCGGCGCTCCGGGCTCTCGATGGCCAGGGGAGAGCGGGCCCGCCGCGCGGCCAGGAGCCGGTCGTAGGCGGCGTAGAGGGGTTTGAGGACGGGCTCCAGCAGGGGGCCGGTCACATCATCGGGGCTCCCCTCAATGGCGGCCTGGGCCTGTTCGTAGGACAGCTTGGCGGCGGATCGCATCAGTCCCCGCACGAATCTGTGCCCGGTCTTCCGCCCCGAGGCGTCGAAGACCATCCGCACGGCAATGCAGGCCCGGTTCTCGCCGGCCCGAAGACTGCACAGTCCCGCCGATAGGCGCTCGGGTAACATGGGCTCGACCCGGTCGGGGAAATAGACGCTGTTGCCCTTTTCCCGCGCCGTGCGGTCCAGGGCCGAGCCGGGCCGGACGTAGGCGGCGACATCGGCGATCGCCACCCAGACGATCCATCCGCCCGGGTTGGCAGGATCTGCGTCCGGTTCCGCGAAGACGGCATCGTCGTGGTCCCGGGCGTCCGGGGGATCGATGGTGATCAGAGGTAGGGCGCGCAGGTCCTCCCGGCCCACCAGGACAGGCTCCCGGGCAGCCTCAGCCTCGATCTCCGCCGCCTCCGGGAAGCCGGTTGGAATGCCGTGGGCATGGATGGCGATGAGGGATGCGGCGCGGGGATCGTCTTCCCGGCCCACGCGCTCCAGGATTTCGCCCCGGTGCAGCCCGAACTGCCGGCCGCCCGGGACCAGCCGGGCCAGGACGAGGTCGCCGTCGCGCAGGTTATCCGGCAGCGTCCCTTCGATGAGGACCTGGTCCCGGGATCGCCGGTCCACCGGATCCACTCGGACCTGGCGCGCGGACTTCCGGACCACGCCTAGCACCCGGTGGACGGCGGCACCCAACCGCTTGATCATCCGGGCTTCGGTCTCGCCGGCCTCTGTCCGCTCGAAACGGACGAGCAGGCGATCCCCAAGGCCGGGCGCGCCGGCTGTGACCTCGTTCGGGTCGGGTGCCAGCCGCACCAAGGGGGTGTCCTCCCCCTTCATCAGCCGGACCATCAGTTCGCCGTCGGCGTCCCGCTCGATGACCTCCACCACGCCCACCGGTGGGAGTTGGCCGGGAAGGGCAAGACTCCGGCGGCCCCGGCGCCCGAGATCGCCGTTGTCCTGGAGGTCCCTCAGCATGTCCCTGAGCGCGATCCGGTCTGCGCCCTTCAGCCCGAAGGCCCGAGCGATGTCGGAACGGTCGGCCTCTCCGGACTCCCGGATGAAGGCCAGAAGGGTCGCACGGTCCGGCAGGCCCTGAGGCGGGCGGGGGCCGGTTCGGGCGGTGCCGTGCGGACGTTTGGGCGGGCGGGGTCTGGCCATGACTCCAGCCTAGACCGGTTCTCAGGCTTTCGGCGATGACTTCCTGACGGCCTTCGCAGGCGTTTTCGGCTTTGCGGCCGGCTTCGCCCTGGGCGTGGCCTTTGGCTTGGCGGAAGCTGTCGCCCGGGATGACTTGGCCTTCCCGCCCTTGGTGGGCGCCTTGGCAGCGCGAGCGGCAAGAAGCGCCGTCGCCGCCTCCAGGGTCAGGGTCTCAGGGTCCTCGCCCCCGGGGATGTTGGCGTTGACGGCACCGTGCTTGACATAGGGACCGTACCGACCCGCCAGGATCTTCACCGGAGCGCCGTCCACGGGGTGGGGTCCCAGCTCGCGCAGGGCCGCAGCGACCCCGCGACCGCCCCGTCCGCCCGCCTTCTTCTCCGCCAGGAGCGTCACGGCCCGGTTGACCCCGACCTCGAAGACCTCGTCCACCCCCTGCAGGTTGGCGTAGACCCCGGCGTGTTGCACGAAGGGCCCGTAGCGGCCGATGCCGGCCAGGATGACGCCGCCGTCCTCGGGGTGGTTCCCCACCTCCCGAGGCAGGCGAAGGAGCCTCAGGCCCTTTTCCAGGTCCATGGCCTCAGGCGACCAGCCCTTGGGCAGGGAGGCGCGCTTGGGCTTTTCCTCCTCGCCCAGCTGGACGAAGGGACCAAACCGCCCTGACTTCAGGAAGACCGTCTGGCCTGTCTCGGGATCGGTCCCCAGTTCGCGGTCTCCCGCTGGCGCGTCGCCCTCCTCGGAGGGCGGGCCGAACTTCCGCGTGTACCGGCATTCGGGATAGTTCGAGCAGCCGATGAAGGGCTCGAAGCGGCTTGGCTTCAAGGATAGCTCACCCGTTCCACACTTGGGGCAGGCGCGGCCGCCGGGGGAGGGGAACAGGAAGGGGCCCAGGGTGGTGTTGAGAGCCTCGATGACATCGCGGGTGGACCGCTGCAGGACCTCCTGGGTAGCCCCGTGGAAATCGCCCCAGAACTCCCGCAACAGGGCCTTCCAGTCCAGGTCCCCTGAGGACACCTGATCCAGCTTCTCCTCCAGCGCCGCCGTGAAGTCGTACTCGACATAGCGGTTGAAGAAAGACTCGAGGAAGACGGTGACGAGGCGGCCCTTGTCCTCCGGGATGAACCGGTTCTTCTCCATCCGGACATAGCTGCGATCCCTCAGGACCGAGAGGATCGAGGCATAGGTCGAGGGGCGGCCGATGCTGAGCTCTTCCATCTTCCGCACCAGGCTCGCTTCGGAATAGCGAGGCGGCGGCTCGGTGAAGTGCTGGTCGGCGCGCGCAACCCGGACTTCGGCGCTGGCGGCCTCCCGCAGGGGCGGCAGGCGTCCGCCATCCTCGTCCTCGGGATCATCCCGGCCTTCCTCGTAGACCTTCAGGTAGCCGTCAAACAGGATGACCTGCCCTGTGGCTCTCAGTCCGGTACGGCCATCGGCCGTCGACAGGTCCACGGTGGTCCGTTCGATCCGGGCGGACTCCATCTGGGAGGCCAGCATGCGCTTCCAGATCAACTCGTAGAGCCGACCAAGGTCGCCCTCCAGCCTGAGCGACCCGGGGTTCCGGCCCAGGCTGGTCGGACGGATCGCCTCGTGGGCCTCCTGGGCATTCCGGGCCTTGGTCCTGTACTGGCGGGCGGACTCCGGCACGTAGTCGGTGCCAAAAAGGCCTGAAATCACCTGGCGGGCTTCCTGCAGGGCCTCGGGCGCTGACTGCACGCCATCGGTCCGCATGTAGGTGATCAGACCCACGGTCTCGCCGCCGATGTCGATACCTTCATAGAGCTTCTGTGCCGCCTGCATGGTGCGCTGGGCCGAGAAGCCGAGCTTCCGGGCGGCTTCCTGCTGCAGGGTCGAGGTCGTGAAGGGCGGTGCCGGCGAGCGTCTGGCGGGCTTCTTCTCGACGGCCGTGATCGTGAAGGCGCCAGAGATCACCGCCTGGCGGGCCGCCGTGGCTGCGGCCTCGTCGCCGAGGTCGAACTTTGAAAGCTTCCGGCCTTCATGGATTGCCAGCCGGGCCGTGAAGGGCGCTCCGGCCGAGGTCATATCGGCTTCGACAGTCCAGTATTCCCTGGTGATGAAGCGCTCGATCTCGATTTCGCGGTCGACGACCAGGCGGAGGGAGACGGACTGCACTCGGCCTGCAGAGCGGGCTCCCGGCAGCTTCCTCCAGAGGACCGGCGACAGGTTAAAGCCCACCAGATAGTCGAGGGCGCGCCGGGCCAGGTAGGCCTTGACCAACTCCATATCGATCTGGCGGGGCGCCTTCATGGCCTCGGTCACGGCCGAACGGGTAATGGCGTTGAACACCACCCGCTCCACCGGCTTGTCCTTCACAACCCGCTTCTGTTGCAGGACATCCAGCACGTGCCAGGAGATGGCCTCGCCTTCCCGGTCGGGGTCGGTGGCCAGGATGATGCGGTCCGAGGCCTTGGCCGCCTCGGCGATCTCCGAGAGGCGTTTCGCGGCCTTGGCGTCCACCTCCCAGGACATGGCGAAGTCCTCGTCCGGACGGACCGATCCATCCCGAGGGGGTAGGTCGCGGACATGGCCGTAGCTGGCCAGGACCTTGTAGTCCGGCCCCAGGTACTTGTTGATGGTTTTGGCCTTGGCCGGGCTCTCGACGATGACGAGGTGCATGCGGGTCCTTGGGGCCGGCTGGCCCGGTGAAGGGTCGCGAGGGTTGGACGCCGAGGGGGCCGATGTCAACTTGGGGTGATTTCCAGGGCCTCGTCCTAGGCCAGGGCGACCCCGCCACCGGAGGTGAAGACAACCCGTCCGGAGAGTTCGAGTTCGGCAAGGGCCGCATTGACGTCGGCGACCGTCAGGCCCGAGAGGCGGACCACCTCGTCGCGGGTGGCGGGGGAGGGGGACATCAGGTCGAAGACCTGGATCCGAATCGCCTCCATGCGGGTTTCCGAAGGTGCGGATCCTGGCGTCCGGTCGGGTCCCATCTCGAAGTCCAGCTCCGGCTCGGCCAGGCCGGAGAAGCCGCCAAGGGCACGGAGGACATCGTCCGCGCCTTCGCAGATCGCCGCACCCTGCCGGATGAGGTCGTTGCCGCCCCGGGACCGGGGATCCAGGGGCGAGCCGGGGACAGCCAGGACCTCACGGCCCATTTCCGCCGCCAGGCGCGCAGTGATGAGCGATCCGGAACGGAGTTCGGCCTCGACGACCACCACGGCCTGCGAAAGTCCGGCGATGATCCGGTTGCGTCGGGGGAAGTCGCCGGCGGTCGCCGTGCGTCCCGGTGCCGATTCCGAGACAATGCAGCCACCGTCCTGCAGGATGCCAGCGTAGAGATCGGCATGCTGGGCCGGGTAGACGTCGTCGACCCCGCCAGCGAGGACTGCCGCGGTGCCGGTGGCCCGGGCACCGGCGTGCGCCGCCCCGTCTATGCCCCGCGCAAGGCCCGAGACCACAGTCAGACCCGCTGTGCCCAGGTCCGAGGCCAGGGTCTGGGCGAATCGCTGACCGAGGGCCGAGGCGGCCCGGGCACCGACGACGGCGACGCAGGTCCGCGAGAGAGGATTCGGGTCTCCAAGGACCCAGACCACCGGTGGGGGCGGGTCGACAGCGGCGAGGAGGGGCGGGAAGTCCGGGGCGCCTGAGATGAACAGGCGGGCACCCAGCCCCTCTCCGGCGGCGATCTCGTCGTCGGCCTGAGAGGCTGACATGGGTGTGATCGAGGTGGCGCGGCCGGCCCTTCGGGCGAGATCCGGCAGGGCTTCGAGGGCGAGGGAAGGCGCTCCGAACCGCCGGATCAGTTCGCGGAATGTGACCGGGCCTACGCTCTCGGTGCGCGACAGCCGTAGCCAGTCCCGTCTGAATGCGGGGGAGCCCTCGATCATGGGGCCCCTGGCGGGGATTCCGGAGACGGGTCGGCTGGCTTGCGCCCGCCGCCGATACGCGGCTCCTGGCCTTTCAGGAGGCGCCGGATATTCTCCTGGTGGCGGACGAAGATCAGGGCGCCCATGAACAGGGTCAGGGTCACCAGGGCATGCGGGGAGTGGAACACGAGGAGGGCATAGACTGGGGCCAGGGCCGCCGCCGTCAGGGCGGCGAGGGAGGAAGTCCTAAACAGGAAGGCCATGGCCAGCCAGGTCGCCCCTGCGGCAAGGCCGACGGGAAAGGCTGCGGCAAGCAGGGTGCCGAAGAAGGTCGAGACCCCCTTGCCGCCCTTGAACCTCAGAAAGACGGGGAAGAGGTGCCCCAGGAAGGCCGAGCCAGCGGCCAGGGCCACCATCATGTGCCGGTCGGCGTCGGGCGCACCGCGGGTCAGCAGGACCGCCGCCAACACGGCCACTGCGCCCTTTCCGCCGTCGCCGAGAAGGGTCAGGAGGGCCAGGTCCCTGCGTCCGGACCTCAGGACGTTCGTCGCCCCGATATTGCCTGAACCCAAGTTGCGGGGATCGCCCGCTCCGGCTAGCCGCATGCTGATCACGCCGAAGGGCGTGGAGCCCAGCAGGTAGCCTCCGATCATGACGATAGCGATGACGAGAACCTGGTTGGGCATGGGCGACGCTCTCCTTCGTGCGTCGACAGTCTAAGTGGCTGCCACCCCCGCGTCACCCATGCCGCGCAAAGCAGCATGGCGACGGATGTTCGTCAAATGTTCTTTTCGGGAACCCGTCGCTAGTCTTCGAAGACCGTCCGCCCGGCGACGAAGGTTCGCCGCACGACCCCCTGTAGCCTGCGCCCGTCGAACGGGGTGTTCCGGGACCTCGACCTCAGTCTGTCCGGGTCAACGACCAGGGGGGCGTCGAGGTCGCAGAGCACGAGGTCCGCCGGAGCGCCCCTGGCGAGTCGGCCTGATTTCAGTCCCAGGAGGTCGGCGGGCCGGACGGTGACCGCGGCGATCAGGTCGATCAGGGGAATCCGGCCCTCATGGTGGAAGGCCAGCAGGGCCGGCAGGAGGGTCTGGAGGCCCACCGCGCCCGGTGTGGCCTCCGCGTAGGGCAGGCGCTTGTCCTCGGGAGGTGCGGGGGCATGGGCTGAAACCACCACGTCGATCAATCCGGTCGCCAGGGCCTCGATCACCGCCTGGCGGTCATCCTCGCCGCGGACGGGAGGATCGAACTTCAGGAAGGTGCGATAGTCGCCGATGTCGATTTCGTTGAAGGTCAGGTGGTTGATCGAGGTCGAGGCGAAGACCGGCAGGCCGCGCCGCTTGCCGCGCTCCAGGGACTCCAGGGCGCAGGCGGTGGTGACCTGGTCGGCAAGCAGGCGGGCGCCGGTCATCTCGACGAGCGCCAGGTCGCGCTCGAGCATGATCTTCTCGGCCTCGGGCGGGGCGCTGGGCAGGCCCATCCGGCCGGCGAACTCCCCCGACGTCGCGGCGGCCCCTTCGCTCAGCCAGGGATCTGCGGGCCGGTGGGCGACCAGCATGCCGAAGCTCCGGGCGTAGTCCAGGACCCGGCGCATGACCTTGGAATTCAGGATCGGCCGGTCAGCGTCGGTGATGTAGACGCAGCCAGCCTCGGCCATGAGGCCGATCTCGGCCATCCGCTCGCCCAGGCAGCCCTGGGTCGCGGCCCCGGCGGGCAGGACGTTGACCAGGCTGGAGTCCCGCGCCCGGCGGCGGATGAAGTCCACGACCGAGGCTTCGTCGATCACGGGGTCGGTGTCGGGCTGGACGACGAAGGTGGTCACCCCGCCCGCCGCCGCAGCCTCCGCCGCGGAACGCAGGGTCTCGCGGGTCTCGAATCCGGGTTCGCCGGTCTTGACCCTGAGGTCGACGAGGCCAGGGATCAGGAGGGTGCCCCCGGCGTCGAGGGTCTCGTAATCGGCCCCCACGGCACCGGGGTCCGAGCCTGTGACGACCGCCTCGATGACGCCGTCCCTGACGAAGAGGGCCCCGCGGGCGTCCAGGCGCGAAGCCGGATCGACGATCCTGGCGTTGAGTATGGCCAGGGGACGGTCGGGGGCGGGGCTCACAGCTGGAACCTCTCGAGCCACTTCTCCTCGGCGGGCGCCTGGTAGGCGGCCAGGCCTTCGATGAGGGCCTGGGGATCCTCGCCGAAGATCAGCATGTCGCGATGTGACTCCCGCAGGAAGCCTTCGCCCACGGCATGGTCAAGAAAGGTCCGGAGGGGGTCGTAATAGCCCTCGACATTGAGGAAGGCCGCCGGCTTGGCGTGCAGGGCCAGCTGTCCCCAGGTCCAGATCTCGAAGACCTCTTCCAGGGTGCCCGCACCGCCCGGCAGGGCGATGAAGGCATCCGAGAGCTCGGCCATGCGCGCTTTCCGCTGGTGCATGGTCTCGACGATTTCCAGCCGCGTCAGGCCGGTGTGTTCCAGCTCCTTGCGGGCAAGGGGACGGGGCAGGACGCCGAAGACCTCGCCCCCGGCCGCCAGGGCCCCGTCGGCCGCCGCGCCCATGAGACCCACCTTGGAGCCTCCGTAGACCATGGCCAGTCCGGCCTCGGCCAGGATCCGGCCGGTGCGGGCTGCAGCTTCGGCGTAGACCGGCCGGTAGCCGGGGCTGGAGCCGCAGAAGATGCAGACGCTGCGCATCAGGCGGTCTCCAGCCGGGCGGCCAGCGCGGCCAGCACGGCCATTCGTGCCGCAACGCCCATCTCCACCTGGTCCTGGATCAGGGAGACGGTCAGGTCATCGGCGACATCGGAGTCAATCTCGACCCCGCGGTTCATGGGGCCGGGATGCATGACCTTCACGTGGTCAGCGGCAGCGCCCAGCTTCTCGCGGTCCAGGCCCCAGAAGCGGAAGTATTCCCGGGGGGAGGGCGCGAAGGCACCGTCCATGCGCTCCAGCTGCAGGCGCAGCATCATCACCACGTCGCAGCCGGCTATGCCCTGCCGCAGGTCATTGAAGACCTGGACCCCCCACCGGTCAGCCTTGGCCGGGATCAGGGTAGGTGGACCCACCAGCCGGACCTCGGCGCCCATCATCTGCAGGAGGCCGACGTTCGAGCGGGCCACCCGCGAGTGCAGGATATCGCCACAGATCGCGACCCTGAGGCCGGCGATGTATCCAAAGGCCCGCCGCATGGACAGGGCGTCCAAGAGCGCCTGGGTCGGATGCTCGTGCTGGCCGTCGCCGGCGTTGATCACCGAACAGGACACCTTCTGCGCCAGCAGGGAGGCCGCTCCGGAGGCACCATGCCGCACAACCAGGATGTCCGGACGCATGGCATTCAGGGTCACCGCCGTATCGATCAGGGTCTCGCCCTTGGCGATGGAGGACGAGCGGGGGCTCATGTTGATGGTATCGGCGCCCAGGCGCTTGGCCGCTAACTCGAAGGAGCTCTGCGTCCGCGTCGAGTTCTCGAAGAACAGGTTGATGAGGGTGCGACCCTTGAGCAGGTCGAGCTTCTTTGAGGTCTGCCGGTTCAACTCGACGAAGCCCTCGGCCAGGTCGAGCAGTCCCGCCACATCGACGGGGTTCAGGTCCAGAACGGAAAGAAAATGCCGGCGGGGGAAGGGGAAGGTCCGACCCAGGACCTCGCTCAGACCTTGCACGGAGCCATTCATTAAAGCGCCGTCTTAGGGGGCTTTCCGGTCCAAGCCAAGGAAAAGCGCGGGTTCAGGCGCCGCGCAGTCGATCGAGGGCGGAATCCAGGATCCAGGCCGCCGCCGCGCGGTCGACGACGGCCGCGCGTTTGCCCCGGGAAAGGTCGGCTTCCTGGATCATCGTGCGCTGGACGGCGGCGGTGGAGAGCCGCTCGTCCTGGAAGGCGACCAGGAGGTCCGGGCGCAGGCGCAGGAGGTTCCGCCCAAGGGCCCGGCAGGACTGGCAGCGGGGCCCCTCCGTGCCGTCCATGTTCAGGGGCAGGCCGATCACCAGGGCCTTGGAGCCCCGTTCATCCATCAGCGCAAAAAGAGCGTTCGCGTCATCGGTGAACTTCGTCCGGCGGATCACCGAATGGGGGGTGGCCACCGTCCAGAGGGCATCGCAGAAGGCGACGCCCAGCGTCTTCTCACCCGCATCCACACCCGTAAGGGCGCCCTTCCGGGGGAGGGCGGACGGCAGGTCGTCGAGATTGAGGACAGGCATGGGCTTCCTTACGCCGGGGCGACGATCCCGCCAATCCGTGCGGCGAACCGCTCCACCGCCTCCGGGGCGCGAAACCGATCCTTCACCACCCTGCCTAACCTTCCCGAAAGTAAAGGGCGGGTAGGCTGGTCGTGTGATGACAATGACCCAGGATTACCCGGGCGTTCCCGTCCTATTGCGGTCCCGGAGCCCGGCTCCCGGCGGTGCGCTTGACCTGTCGACCGGCGTGGGTGGCCCGATTGCCCAGAAGTGCGTCAATTCCGGCGTCGACCGGGCCGTGCTTGGCGACCCTTCCGCCGCCGCTGCGCGTTCGGTCGCCTTGTGCGACGGGATGCGAGAAGACAGCCGGGGCCGCCATATCTGGCGCCCTATGGATCAGTCCGAACTGTCGGAGCGACTGGCTTCGCGCGGTGTCGGCTGATGCGCCACGTCCTGGCCAGCGCCCTGCTTGTCGCAGCCCTGACGGGCCTCGCCGCCCCGGCGCGAGCCGACCTTTCCCGGATGATCGCGGAAAGCCCGGACAGCACCGCCCGGAAGACGGATATCGCGGTGGGAGAGCTGTTCGACCTCAGGCTCAAGGTCGGGGCCTTCCCCAGTGTCTGCACCTACACCCTCAAGGTCGCGGCACCTCAGGGGTCCGGGTTTGCTGACCAGGCGTTCCAGGTCGAGGTCGTCGACCAGTTCAACTACCGGTACAGGATGCCCAACGGCTGGGGAGGAGACTTCGCATTCACGGGCTTCGACCCCCTGGTCTATGGCGTTCCCCTGATGGCACCGGGGCGCTTCGAGATCCAGGCTTCCAGCGCCGACCCCTCATGCCGGGTCAAGGCCGCACCCTTGTCGATCAATGTCAGGCCGGACTACGGCCCCATGACCATCTCGATCTACGGCCGGCCCGGCCAGTCCCTGGTGCGACGCCTCGATGGCAGCTGGACGATCGCCCCCGGCGAGAAGCACCTCTGGATCTCCAAGAGGGCGGCGGCGGACCTCAAGCTGATGGCGGACAGCTATGTCCCTGACGCCTGGGGCCAGATTTTCCCGGCCGCATTCGCCAACGCTTGGTCGGGTGCGGGCGTAAAGCTCGGGGATGTTCGGGAACGGGACTGGGTCTCCGACAAAGAGCCGCCCCTCTCGGACGCCGGCGAGACCGACGATGGTCGCCTGCTGGTCCTCGCCCTCGGTCGGGAGGCCGCCTGGGTCGAGGAAGATGTCAAGGCTGGTCGGCTGGTGAAGGTGGTCGAGTTCAGTCCCGAGGTCATGATCCAGCCTCTCCGCGAAGGCGCCCGCCTGCTCGCCGAGGCCGAAAAGGCCCGGTCGACGAGGGCCGAAGCGAATCGCAGCCGACTAGGCGACCCCGCGACCATCGTCGGCCTGAGGATCGGACCGCCCCCTGGCCAGGCTCGTCCAGCCTCCCAGCCACAGAGCTCGGTGAGGTAGTAATGAAGGCCTTGTTCCCCCCTTCGAACCTGCGGCGCCTCCCGGTGATCCTCGCCGCCGCCCTGACGCTCGCGACGGGGGCCAATGCTGCGGAGACCGGGCGCGTCTGTGCGGTTCGGTCCGCAGATGCACTCCAGGCGGAACTCCTGTCCGTCTATCGCAGCGACGCCGATTTTTCTGCCTTTGCCGGCCTCTCATCCGGCAAGGGCTTCGATGAGATGTTCGACAGCGCTGACCTTCTCTTCGCCGCCATCCAGAGGGGCCGCTGCCAGGCGGTGGTCACCGACGGCGCCACGGCGGCGGCGCTCTCGGCAGCCCTCGGACGGGAGGGTCTTTCCCACGAGGCCCATGACCTCCGGGGACGTGAAGCGCTGATCGATACGCTCGTGAAGCAGCAGGGATTCTCCTCCCGTGCAGGGTTCGAGTTTGCGCGGAGCGTCACTCCGGCCCTGTCTACCGACGATGTCCGATACCTGGACCGCTACGGCGTCCGCGACGCCGGCGCCTTCAACGCCGGCCTGTCCCGGATGAAGGCCACCGGCTACTCCAGCCAGAGGACGACAAGCGCCCTCCTGGCCTTCCTCGACGATGAGAAGATCGGGGCCACCTCCG